>CAMWVV010000166.1 GCA_947177755.1 uncultured Ruminococcus sp.
TCCCTTGCTGTTGCGAACTCGTCGCCGACAAATCCAAGTCTGATTAGCCATGTTCTCATTAAAAATTTTTTGTTTTCGGAAGTGCTTTTCTTTGGCGATGCGTTTTTCAGTTCCTTTGCCATTTCGGAAAGTGCAAGGGCAAGCTGAATGAAAGTTTTCAATTTTCCTGCGTGAAGTCCGTTCTGCTTGCCGTTTTCGGGCTTGTCGAACTGGAAAAGCCGAAATTCAACCGTGCCTTTTGTGAAAACGCTGTGCAGGTTCAACTGGTGGTAACGACTACCGTTGTAATGTTGATTTCTGCCCGAAATTGCGTGGTTTGCGGTGTACCAGATGTCCGCAAGTTCTGCCATCGTGGAAGGCTTTTTTCGTTAAGTTTTTTAAGGAAATTCAGGTTTACCGTTTTGCAGTATTGGATTGTGCGACCATTGTCGATTTTCAGACTTTCGATTAAAAGTTCCTCGTGGCTTGCCATGATATTCGCAAGGTTTCGTAAACTTTGTGCGGTGTGACCGTCCGCACCGATGTGAACGTGTACTCCGCAACCCCTTGTGTAATCGCTTTTTGCACCGGCTTTGCGAAGTCTGCGGACAAGCTCCTGTAAAGTCTCAATGTCGGATTATGATATAATAATTGCATACCACCAAACACGGAGTATGCAAGCAAAAAAACTTCGTTCTAAATGGATGGAGTTTTTTATTTTAATGAGAAAGGAGAGTTAAGTTACAATAATAAAATATAAAGAAACAGTAAGAAAATACAACGGAACACCAGTTTACGACTGGGAACTGGAAATGGTCAAGAACTGGACTCTAAACGAATCCGCAATCAAATCTGGGGTGAAATAAGTTGTGGTCAGCCTGTTAAATGCTGTGTGTCTGTTGCAGCACTCAGATATGAACTGGAAAGACGTGGTGAAATTCCGGTCGGTTATCATAACACATAAAAAAATAATGCAGCGGTTCTGGCAAAACCACTGCATTAAATATGGAAAACATGAATTAATTCTATAATATTATTATATCATGTTTTCCTCAAAAAGTCAATACTTTTCCGAAAAGAAAAGTTAAAAAAGGAGAAAATTATGACAAAAATCAAACCCGAAAATGTACATTACACAACTCCAGAAAGTGCATACAATGCCGGAGAACTGTGGTACAAGAAACAGCTTACAAACAGCGAAACAGATGAGATATTCTATCAGGTTCGCCCTATATTCATCGTGGACAAAGGTGACAAAATTCAGATTTCAGTGCCGTTTCTGTACAAGTTCTTTCAGAAATCAGAAACCTGTATCATGCTCCGTAATGGAGCGTTGGACAGTGAAATCCGCTACATATACAGAAATGGTGTCTATCAAACTGCAAATGACAGCGACATCATGCAGATTTTAATGCAGTATATCGAGGATTTTAATATCAGGCTTTTGAATCCAGCAGTACTGAAACAGGCTCTTGAACTTCTGGACTGTACCTGTCAGCACTGTCCGCACGACATCATGAACACAAGCGAAGATTACATCAATTTCAAGAACGGAATTTTAAATATCCACACTTTGCAACTCACCAAACATACACCGGAACTTATGTCATCGATACAGATTCCGTGCAACTGGAACGGAAAGAAAAGTCCGACACCTAATTTTGATAAGTTCATGAATACGCTTACAAATGGCGATATTTCAACACAAAATCTGATTTTAGAGTACATCGGAGCAGTTATTTCCAATATTCAGGGCTGGCGATTCAAAAAGGCAATGTTCCTGCTTGGCAAGGGAAATACCGGAAAAAGTACGCTGATAAATTTGATTGCAAGTCTGATTGGTTCTAATAATGTTGCAGAACGTGACCTGAAAAGTCTTAACGAACGATTCGGAAAGACTGCTGCATACAATAAGCGTCTGATTTATTCCAACGATTTGGCATTCATGAAAATTGAAGAAAATGCAGTTTTTAAGAATCTGACAGGCGGTGATTCGATTTCAATTGAGTTCAAAAACAAAGAACCGTTTGATTTCAAATTCAAGGGATTTCTGCTGTATGGAATGAACGATTTACCGCACTTTGGCGGTGATAAGGGCGACCACGTTTACGACAGAATCATCATTGTAAAATGTGATAATGTTGTACCCAAAAATCAGCTTGACCCTAATCTTGAACGTAAACTTTTTGAGGAGCGTGACGGCATAATTTATAAGGCTGTCATGGCTCTGAGAGAAGCCGTCGGAAGAAACTACCAGTTCAGTATTACACAGAACTGTCTTGAAAATCTTAACGAATATAAGCGTGAAAATTCCTATCCTGTGGAGTTCTGGACAACTTATATGAGACCGCTGAATCCTAATGAAAAGCCGTCACTTGAATCACAGAAGCTTTACGAATTTTTCAAACACTGGTGTTCACAGCAGGGACTTACACGTGTTCCGTCTGCTCCTGAGTTCAGAAAAGAAGTTTCCGCTTTCTGCAAGCAGAACTGGAGTGACATGACAAAACGCTATAAACAAGGTGTAATGCTCATTGACTACGAAATGAACAGCGACTGGAAAGATGAACATCCATATTTTTACTATAGCAGTGTGGTGTAGGCTTTGATGTATATGCGGTGTAGGTATACCTACATCATAAAAAATGTCAGTTTTTCGCACAATGGGAGTAGTGGGTGTATGTGGTGTAGGTAAAAACCATTTATAACCCTATATAAAAAAATATTTTCTATATAAGAATAAAAAACACCTACATCACCTACATCTTTTTAAAATTACAATAATAAAAAATAACGTATTACAGGGAAAAAGTTTGGGTGTATGTGTGGGTGTAGGTACATCAGAAAAAGGTGCAGGCACTGAATTTACATACATCACAAAAAAATACTTTTCTTTTTCAGAAAAGTAATACAGAAAGGTTTGAATATAATGGAAAACTTAAAGAAAATCGGTATTTTTAATAACAAGGGAGGAGTTGCAAAAACAACTTCTGTAATAAATCTGGCATACAGCTTTCAGAAAAAAGACAAAAACGTACTTGTGGTAGACTGCGATACTCAGGAAAACTGCTTTTCGTTCTTCATGACAAGCAGAAATGCAAATCTGATTTTACCGACGGACTACGAGAAAATCTCACACACAACATGGGAACGCTATAAGAACCTCACTGAAAAAGAAATAGAAAATTTCGATTACGTTCTTTTCGATTTACCGCCAACAATCAGTGAGGAAGTCAAAGTGATAATTAGACACTTTGATGTGGTTTACGTTCCGACTATTCTCGGTGAATTTGAAATCGCTGGACTGAAAAGAGTGACAGACGAAATTCATAAGCAGTGTGTAAAGCTCGGCGGTGTGTTCGTCACTATGTATCAGTCCCACAATGATGCTGAAATTATTGAGGAATTCAGAAAGATACTGCAAGACCGTCTGATGAAAACGGTTATTCCCTATTCAAAGACAGTCCGTGAAAGCCAGAAAATAGGACTTCCGATTGAAGCATATTTCCGTGAAAAGAATGTTCCGCAGAATAAAAACTCGTGGAAAATCGTAAATGCTTATGAACAACTCGCAAACGAAATTATGGGAGGTTGTAATTAATTATGGCAAACATGATGTTTGAAAATCTTAGTGCAATAGTGGCAAATACTCTTACGGATAGCATTAAGATGATTGATATTGACGAACTTCACAACTCTGATGATAACTTTTTCGATATAAACCGTATTGAAGAATTTGCCGAAACAATTCTTGGTCAGGGCGGTATCAAGGATAATTTGGTTGTCCGTCCGCTTGATGATGGCGGTTATGAAATCATCAGCGGTCACAGAAGAAAAGCAGCGGTGCAGTATCTTCTTGATAACGGGGAAAATATTTCCCGTTATCTTCCCTGTCTGGTTCAGAACTATGACAATAATGATGACAAAATGCTTGACATTGTGCTGATGAACGTTTCAAGCCGTCAGATTTCAGATGCGGAAATGTGGAAGAGCTACGAAATCGTTGACAGGATTCTGAAAAACAAAAAGAGTGCCGGAGAGAAGTTCGGACGTGTGAGAGAAACTTTAGCTGAATATCTTGGTGTTTCAGCTTCACAAGTAAGTAAAATGCAGAATGTTGACAGAAATGCTATTGAACCTGTAAAAGAAGCTGTAAGTAATGGTGAAATTTCAATTTATACTGCTGATAAAATTGCAAGTCTTGAACAGGAAGAACAGAAAGAAATTGTAAAGTCTGATTTAAGTAATATTAAACCTAAAGATATAGCAAGAAAAAACGATAAGAAAAAAGTTGCCACTAATGGCAACTTTTCAGAAGATGATATGATAGAGCCTGACAATGAATCAGATGAAGTCGATTTTACAGAAAATTATTCAAAAAGTAATGAGGAAACAAAAAAGGTTGCCACTAATGGCAACTTTTCGGAAGATGATATGATAGAGCCTGACAGTGAATCAGATGAAGATGATTTTGCAGAAAGTTATTTAAAAAGCAATGAGGAAACAAAGAAAGTTGCCACTAATGGCAACTTTTCGGAAGATGATATATCAGAACCTAATGAAGCAACAAATGAAATCACTCTTTCTGACTTCATTCATGAGCATTATTTCGACCTTGAATCAATCTTTACTGCTTACATCAGCATGACCGACAATCCAAATGAAACAGAACTCCTTGAAGAGTTTCAGAAGCTCCTCTATCAGACCAAAGAAGCCGAAAGAAACAAGGCACGGTTCAGACCTTGATTTTCTTTTTCAGGGAGGTAAAAATGAGTATTATGAGAGTATTAAAAGAAAGATTGTTCTCCAATATGGACAGAATAATGTCGTAAAATACAGTCTATAGTAGATTCTGCCGATATTATTGTAGGATATAACACATCATTTGACATGAATTTTCTATTAATTTCATGTTATCCACTCCTTAATAATTATGATTTTTAGAATTGATTTTCATAGTAAAAGTTATCAAGCACAGGATTTCCTATTAACTCTTGTTTACTATAGTGATCACAATAGCCAAAATCACAACGTTTTGCATCCAATTGGAAATACTCAATACATTGTTTTTTGAAATTTTCATCTGATATTAAAACTCTACTGCAGACTATTTGGTAACGTTGTGTACGTAAATCAAGTACAATACGACCTCTTTCGGATGATTTATATCCTTTTAAATATATATCCTTTCTTTGGGATACATCAGATACAAACGTTTCAACAACTTCTTTCCACAAATTGAGATGATTTTTAATAATTGAATATTGTAAAAAACATCCATCTATTGCTGCATTCTGCTCTTCAACTGAAAAATCCCAAAATTCTTTATCATCGGTATACCAC
>CAMWVV010000167.1 GCA_947177755.1 uncultured Ruminococcus sp.
TTAATGATACGGCGACCTCCGAGATCTACACCCTAGAGTTCGTCTGCAGCGTCAGTTGTTTATAAGAGACAGCGTTATATGTACACAACGGTCTGCCCGAATGGTCAGCAACTTTTGTTTCGGGAGATACCAATAACGACGGTTCTGTAAATATCGCAGATGCTGTAATACTTAACAAATATCTTGTACAAGGATATACGGAAAGTACGGACATAATCTGCCTTGATGTAAACTCCGACGGTTTTATTGATTCGTTCGATTTGGTTTCTATGAGAAATCTTGTACTTAACCCCGATTCCGCCGTATCGGAAAATTACACCATTGATATTTTACAGTCACCTGCCGAAACTGTTCCTGATGGAAAAATTATAACCGACACATCTTCAATGATTAAATATCTTTCGTCTTTCATTGAAGATGAAGCGGAAATTTCAGTCTACACCGAACGCTATAACGATGCTTTCTTTGAGGAAAACAATCTTTTCCTACAGCCGTTGTTGCAGGAAAGGGGCAGAGGTATTTTCTACACTGTTTCGGGGTCGTACAGAACTGCCGACGAAACAATAAATCTTGTTATTTCGCCAAATTACGAGAGTTACCGTGCGCTTTACCCTGTTACAAATACTCAGCTTCTTATACAGACTACATTTCCGAAGTCACAAAGCCGCATAAACAATTCAATAGACTTAATTGACAATTATAAAAATCTGCCTGCCGTCTCGTCTCATTCATATTATTCACCCGACGGTGAAAAGGAAATATATATAACTCAGGAATCTTTCATGAATGTAAGCGATATACGTATATATCTTAAAAGTTCCGCAATCGCATTTTCTCCGCTTGCAAGTATCACGACGGAAAACGGTTTCTTACCTTTCTCTGATGACGGGGAATGGCACAAGAACAGTGATGGAATTGACGTTTTCGGTGACGGCGTTCATTACAGTATAACATGGCACGAAGACAGCATTGTTATTAATTATATGGAAGGCAATGGCATATGGAATGATATTTCATTAATCCTTGAACCTCAGACAGACCCTGACGAAATCAGATAAAATCATTAAACAAACATTCCAAAGAGCGTATTTCCATGTACGCTCTTTTGTTTTTTGTGCAAATTCAACAAATCGCCCCCCCATTTTCAGTCATTTTGACTATTGAAAAATACTTCAATATACTGTATAATATTGGAAAGAATATAAACCATTTCCCATAATAACGGAGGTAAATATGAAAAAATTATTAAGCACACTGCTTTGTCTGTCCGCAATTACAGGCATTGTCCCTTTCAGTTCGTCGGCAGTTTCAGAACCCATTTACATCAATGACGGTGCTGAAAACTGGTCTAAGACGGTCATTTCCGGAGATATCAATGATGACGGCAAGTTAAGTATTGCTGATGCTGTTATACTCCAGCAATGCCTTATGAACAACTATTCCCCCGATGATGACTTTGAACTTGACGAATCAAAGCTTGACATTAATTTCGACGGTGTTTTTGACATTTTCGACATGATACAGATGAGACAGTTTGTACTTCACCCCGAAACTGCTCCCGTTCAGACATGGGCAATAGATATGCTTGAATGTGACGGATTCCCTGCTGACGAAACGGTTATTATCACCAGTCATCAAGAAATGATTAAATATCTTTCCACTTTCATGGAAGATGTTGATATGCGTGAAATAATGAAATACAATACACGCTATACTCATGAATTTTTCGAGGAAAACAACCTTATTCTCAAGCCTTTCAGACAGGAACGTGGCAACGGTGTTTTCTATGAAGTTAAAGCTACAGGAAAAATTAATTATGCTGACAAAGACGAAACTTTCAACGGTATACTTTGCTTAATCAATCCGAGTTACGAACAGGACAAAGCTCTTTATCCTGTTACAGATACTCCGATGCTTGCACAGATAACAATCCCGAAGTATCAGTGCGTTGACGGCGACGAGGCAGGTTGTCTTGACATTTCACAGATTTTCGCACCTGATATATCTTCATATTCGTACACATCACCCGACGGCGAAACAGAATTATATGTCACTCAGGAAGCTTTCCTGCTTGGCTCAAGTGTAAACCTTTACCTCAAAAATTCAGACGGTTCTTTCACGCCTCTTACTTCCCTCGCTACTGACGACGGTTGCTGTCCTTTCAACGACGAAGGCGAATGGTTTACTGACAATGACGGAAATTCAGTATTCGGCGACAGAGAAAACTTCACTATCACCTGGAAAGACAACGGCGTTATTATTGACCACAGAATTGACGGCGGTTTATGGGAAAAGAAAGGCGTTACATTCGACGGAGAAGTAACTGAATATCCCACATATAACTACAGTTACGTAAAATGGAGAGAAGAAGAATACGAATTTGGTAATAACCACGTCTACAAATCCCCCGACGGTGAACACGCTCTCTATATAAGACAGTACGAAGTAACTCAAGTAGGTGGAAACCATGTAAATATTGAGGTATCACAGAAAGCATCTGACGGAAGTTGTAAATCAGTTAAACATACTTTTCTTTCGACGTTCAATCATTCCAACCGTGATGAACCGTTCTATCCATTCGACCAGAATCTCACAGAATGGAGCAAGGACGATGAAGGCAATGACGTTATTTCCAATATTTCAGAAACAACAGGTGAACCTAATTTCAGGCTTACATGGAAAGAAGACTGTGTTGTTGTTGAATATATCCACAATTACAATCCTTCTACAAGTAGATATTTATGGGAAACAGTTACTGTACAATACGAATAATACAATCATAACGGCTGAAATATGCCGTTATTTTTATGCAAGGAAAATCCCCAAAAAATGACATATTTTACGGATAATTTTGTAATTTGGGACGATTTTTGCAGAATTAAGAAAAAATTTGAAAATCCTTGTTTTTTCCTATTGCAATTAAGGAAATCATGTTGTATAATTATTAGTACAGACTTTTTTTGTTCTGTAATTCGATAAAAATAATAACAAAAGGCGGTAATCTATGGTATTTTCAAAACTATTCTTCATCTACTTTTTTCTGCCTTTGTGCCTGTTTGCCTATGCACTCGCCAAAGGAACAAAAGCCAAAAACATTGTACTTATCATTTTCTCACTGATTTTCTATGCATGGGGTGAACCTGTATACGTTTTTCTGATGCTGTTAAGTGCTTTCGTGAACTACATAGCCGCTATAGTCATAGGCAAACACAAAGATACAAAAATCGACACGCTCGCCACTACTCTTGCGGTTGTATATGATTTTGCCATGCTCGGTATATTCAAGTACAGCGGTTTTATAGTCGAAAATATAAATGCACTGTTTTCTTCCAATATTCCCATACCTGACATCAGGCTTCCAATCGGCATAAGTTTCTACACTTTCCAGACTGTTTCATATATAATTGACTGTCACTGGGAAACGGTAAAAGTGCAGAAAAAGTTTTCAAATTTCCTGCTCTATCTCACGCTTTTCCCACAGCTTATTGCAGGACCTATTGTAAGATACAGTACCATTGAAAAGGAAATCGAAAACCGTAAAATATATATGACTGATATTTCATACGGTCTTAACCGTGTAGTACTTGGTCTTTCAAAAAAAGTACTGCTTTCAAACCAGTTAAGCATAATCGCAGATACTTTTCTGAAACATATAGACGACGCTTCTGTTGTCGGGGCATGGTTCGGTGCAGCTGCCTACGCATTGCAGATATACTTTGATTTTTCGGGATATTCCGATATTGCCATAGGTCTCGGACGAATTTTCGGTTTCCATTTTGACGAAAACTTCCGTCATCCGTTCATATGCAAGGATATTACGGAGTTCTGGCAGAGATGGCACATTTCACTCAGCACATTTTTCCGTGACTACCTGCTCTATGTTCCGATTTTCGGAAAACGCAGAAAATACGGCGGTCTTTTCCTTGTGTGGCTCTGTACAGGCATATGGCACGGTGCAAGCTGGAACTTCATTTTATGGGGTATCTATTACGGAATATTTGTATTCCTTGAAATGCTCATAGGTAAAAAGAAAATGAAGAAAATTCCTGTTGTTGTACGTCACATATATAACAAAATTGTCATTGTTGTCGGTTTCGCAATATTCTATTTTGAGGACTTGAAACAGCTCGGAACTTTCTTCAGAACCGCTTTCGGTTTCGGCAGTAACGGCGTTATCGGACTTCAGGATAAAATTACTTTCATGAATAACATCTTTCTTATTATTGTGTCTGTAATCTGTTGTTTCCCTATCATAGAGGGTCTGAAAAAAGTCACGGACAAGTCCGATTTCACAAGGCACACCGCTTCACTTGTCACAACATTTGTATCTGCTGTACTGCTTCTGCTTACAAGTGTAATGCTCGTTGATGCAACTACAAACCCGTTCCTTTATTTCCGTTTCTGACTGGAGGTAAAATATGTCAAAATCTTCCAAAAAAGACAATTCAAAAAAACACAGTACCTTTGTAACAAATACTTTTGCTCTTCTGAATATAACAGTAATCATGCTTGTACTGACGGTCGGATTTGCGTATCTGCTTTTTTTCAAACGTGATACCGTTTCCCACGAAGAAAACAGAAATCTTACAAAGTTTCCTGAATTCACTGTAGCAAGCTACTTAAAGGGCGAATACACAGAGGGAATAGCCGACTATTATGACGACACCGTACCGAACAGAAGTTTTTTCAAGACACTCATTTCAAAGCACCTTATAACCCTCAAAGGAGTAAAATACGGTGCAGACGGTGACGGCGGCGGCGTTGAACTCTACAACACAGGCAACGACAGCAGTGAAGAAAAAGAACAGCCCGCAGAACCTGTTACAAAAAATACACAGACTACAGTTTCAGGTGAAAATAACGTAACCGAAACAACTACCACAACCGCCGAAACTCTCCCGAAAGCAAATGCTGCTGCCGCTAACGGTGAAGTTTCAAACAATATTCTTGTTGTGAATAAGCGTGCTATTATGCTTTACGGCGGTGCATGGGGAAATGAGATAAATTATGCAGAAGATGTGAACGCATACAAGGAAGCTCTCGGAAAGGACGTGAACGTTTATTCAATGGTACTGCCCACCAGTGTTTCCTACTATCTCCCCGAAAATTATCTTGACCTCGTTGAAAGCGAAAAAGATGACATTGATTCTATAGAAAAACATCTTAAAAATGTAACAAATGTTGATGCTTACACCGCTTTGTTACGTCACAAGAAAGAAGCTATATACTCACGTACAGACCACCCAGGGCGCCGGTGGGTGGGTACATTGCCGCGGAAGAATTTTCAAAT
>CAMWVV010000168.1 GCA_947177755.1 uncultured Ruminococcus sp.
ATTATAGTCTGAAAAACGGGACTGCCACAATGTTTTTGCAACAGTCCCGACAGTATTATTTCTTTAAAGGATTTCCTTAATGTCACTATCGTCACTGCTGGTATTGTTTTCAACAGGGTCAGAAAGAATATCTTCGGTTATTTCGCCTCTCATGAGCTTTTCAAAATCTTCACCGTCAATTTTTTCAAATTTAAGGAGATACTTTGCAAGCAGGTGAAGCTTATCGATATTTGTATTAAGAATATCGGCACAGTCACTGTAAGCTTTCTGAATGATTGAATAAACTTCATTGTCAATCTGTGCGGCAACGGCTTCACTGTAATTTCTTGTATGACCGTAGTCCTTACCCAGAAAAACTTCATCATTGTCCGAGCCATAAACGACAGTACCGAGCTTTTTAGAGAAACCGTATCTTGTAACCATGTTTCTTGCTGTTGATGTGGCACGTTCAATGTCGTTTGATGCACCTGTGCATATATCGTCAAGGACAAGCTCTTCTGCAACACGACCGCCGAGAAGCATTATAATACTCTCACGCATCTGATTCCTTGAAACGTGCTGGTCGTCGTTGTCGGGACGTGTAACGGTAAGACCTGCCGCCATTCCACGCTGAATAATAGTTACCTGATGTACTTTGTCCTGAGTCGGAAGATTATATGCGGCAATTGCGTGACCTGATTCATGATAAGCCGTAACACGTCTGTCGTGTTCCGAAACGATTCTCGACTTCTTTTCAGGTCCTGCAATAACTTTCATTGTAGCGTCTTCAATATCCTTTTCGGTAATAGCCATACGTTCTGCTCTTGCGGCGAGGAGTGCGGCTTCATTAAGGAGATTTTCGAGGTCTGCACCCGTGAATCCTTGCGTTGTCTGTGCTATTACTTTCAGGTCAACATCAGGGGCTAAGGGCTTATTTTTGGCGTGGACGTTTAGTATTTCCTCACGTCCCTTTACGTCGGGATAACCTACGACAATCTGTCTGTCGAAACGTCCGGGTCTTAAAAGTGCGGGGTCGAGAATGTCACGTCTGTTTGTTGCAGCGATTACAATAACACTTTCAGTACCTGTGAAACCGTCCATTTCAACAAGGAGCTGGTTAAGTGTCTGTTCACGTTCGTCGTGACCGCCTCCGAGACCTGCACCTCTGTGACGACCTACAGCGTCGATTTCGTCGATAAAGATAATGGCAGGAGCGTGTTTTTTAGCCTGTTCAAAGAGGTCACGCACACGTGAAGCACCTACGCCCACGAACATTTCAACAAAGTCCGAACCCGAAATAGGGAAAAACGGACAGCCTGCCTCACCTGCTACTGCTCTTGCAAGGAGGGTCTTACCTGTTCCGGGAGGTCCTAACAGAAGTACGCCTTTCGGGACTTTTGCACCGATTTCCTTGTATTTGTTCGGGTGCTTGAGAAAGTCAACTATCTCTTCAAGTTCCTGCTTTTCCTCTTCAGCACCTGCAACGTCCTTGAAAGTAGCTTTTCTTGCACTTGCCTGATTTTTCAGATTTGCTTTTCCGAAAGACGAATATTTTCCTCCGCCTCCGCTCTGTTTCATCATGAAATACAATATTGCAATACCCAGCAGAATGGTAAGCACTACAGGGATAAGAGAATAAAGCCATGTTCTGTCTGTAATCTTTATATAGTCCTGTTTAAGCGGTTCGTCGGGGTATTTTTTGTTGTATTCCTGCCTGTAGTCCTCTGTATCGTCAAGGAAAATACTTACATTCGGGACTTCATATTTCTTTTTGGCTTCCTCGCCTCTGAGTTGGTAAGTAAGTTCACCTGTTCCGAGGTCAAGCTTATAATAGGAAACCTCATAATTGTCAAAATGACTGATTACGTTTGTATAGTCATTGTTGTCCGTTGTTCCCGAAAGCCTTGTACTTACAAAATAAATGCAGAAAATGGCAAGCAGAACAATGAAAAGATAAGTGAAAATACCCTTGTTCTTTTTTGGTGTCAAAATATCCACTCCAATCTTGTTATTTGTTTCTTACTGAAATTTTCAGAAATTTTCTTGTGTTGCAGTCTACTGAAACACGGTCGGCAACACCGAGATATTCCGCAAACACAGTCCCTTTTTCGTCCTCAAGGAAATGAAGTTCGTCACGCAGAACGGACGGGACTTTTTCGTTGATAAGTTTTTTTACAGAAGAAGTAAAATTTTTACCCGAAAGTCTTATTTTGTCGCCGTACCTGCGGTTTCGCAGAATAACCCTGCCTATTATTTTATCATAATCAAGCAGATAAAATGTTAAATTTTTGTGAACGTCCTGAATTTTCCGAAAATCATCACATAAAATAATCTCGCTGAAAAGTATTCTGTTCGGAAAAATCATATTTTCACCTGTTTTCAGTTCAGCCGAAATAAATTCCTGTTCTTTATGATGTGTAATTTTTTTCAGTTCAGCAGTTTTTCCGTCTGAAACGAAAAAAATATCTCCCGAAATATTTATTTTTCCACCGCTGACAAGAATCCTGTCGGTTTCCTCAAGTCTTTTATGTGAATAAGGAAGGGAGTTTTCAGAAAGAAGTACCGCTATACATCTTCTGCGGATAACTTCATGGAATTTATTCAGACCATTCAGTTTATTGCCGTTTCTGCACACGGACAATGCGTTTTTTGTCTGTTCTTCTATAAGGGAATTTTCCGACCGTACTGCGTCGACGGAATTTACCGATGTTTCAATTACAGACGGATTTATTTCTTTCAGAACGGGAAGTATCTGATGACGGATTTTATTTCTTGTGTAGTCGTCGGAGAGATTTGTGCTGTCGGTGACGTAATTCTGTTCCTTGTCTTTCAGGTATTTTTCAATCTCATCACGGCTTACCGTAAGAATCGGACGGATTATATTGTCACGCACAGGCGGAATGCCTGCCAGTCCTTTTAATGCCGAACCTCTTGAAAGATTCAGTATTACCGTTTCAAGATTGTCGTTTGCATTATGTGCAGTTGCAATTTTTCCGCCGTCTGAATTTTTACTGAAAAGCGAATATCTGAGCTTTCTTGCACTTTCTTCAACAGAAAGTGAATTTTTTTCCGCAAAATCTGTGACATTGCAGGAAACGGCAGTAAACGGTATATCAAGTCTTTTGCATAAGTCACGGCAGAAGTTTTCATCACGGTCACTTTCCGCACCTCTGAGGCAGTGATTCACATGAAGTGCCTTTAAGTTAAAATCAATCTCATGACGGAGTTCACAAAGCACAAGAAGAAGGCAGACACTGTCCGCACCGCCTGAAAGACCGCATATAACAGTATCGCCTTTATTTATCATATTATGTTTTTTTACAAAAGAAAAAATTTTATTTATCATATTTTTAATTCTCCGCCGGTCTGCTGAAATCCGGATTTGAGAAGCGTGTGTGCTGACCGTCCCATATAAGCTGAACCGTTCCCGTTTCGCCGTGACGGTTTTTGGCTATGATACATTCTGAAATGTTCTGCTGTGTACTTTCCTTGTTATAGTATGCGTCACGGTAAAGAAAAAGTACTATATCGGCATCCTGCTCTATAGAACCCGATTCACGCAAATCCGAAAGCATAGGGCGTTTGTCGTTACGGCTTTCAACCCCTCGTGAAAGCTGTGAAAGCAGAATTACAGGGACATTCAGTTCTTTCGCCATTATTTTCAGCTGACGTGTTATTTCCGAAATTACAACAACTCTGTTATCTGAGCGTGAAGTTGAGGTCATAAGCTGAAGATAGTCGATAATTACAAGACCGAGATTTTTTATACGCCTTAGTTTTGCTTTTATCTGCTGAACAGTCATGCTTGCGGTGTCGTCGATATAAATCGGGAGGTCGCTGAGATAGCCCGCACCCGTTGCAAGTTTTACCCAGTCGTCACCGCTTATCCGTCCGTTTCTGAAACTGTTTGAATCAACAAGCGATTCGGTTGAAAGAACACGTGTCGCAAGCTGTTCCTTTGACATTTCAAGATTGAACGTCACAACGTCCTTTTCGGTTCGTTTGGCAACGTTTACCGCAATATTCATGGCAAACGAAGTTTTTCCCATAGCAGGACGTGCCGCAATTATAATCAAGTCTGATTTGTTGAGACCTGATATAATGCTGTCAAGAAGAGTAAAGCCTGTTCTTGCTCCTATATATTTTTCCTTGTCAGGACCTGAAATTTTACCGAGCCTGTCATAAGCCTCGGCGATAGCGTCGGAAAGGGGAGTCAGACCTTTTACATCACGTCCCTGACGTATATCATATATCTGCTGTTCGGCGGAATCAAGCAGAATCTGTGAATCACTTTCACCCGAGCGGATATTTTCAAGAATGTTTCTCGCCACATATCCCAGACTTCTTATCATATACTTGTCCGCAACTATTTTACAGTAGCTTGAAATATTTGCTGTTGACGGCAAAGTGTTGGCTATTTCGGCAAGATAACGGCGACCCTCGGAAACAGTTTCAAATATGCCGAGCCTTTCCGTTTCGTTAAGTACCGTAACTATATCGACAGGAACGCCAGATGTGAACATTCTGAATATTATAGAATATATTTCTTTATGCTGTTCACTGTAGAAGTATTCAGGCTTTATAATTTCAACCACTTCGGGAAGTACGGAGGGGTCGGCAAGCACCGCACCTATAACGGACTGTTCCGCTTCTATGCTGTGTGGCAGTTCATGGGCGGAGAAAATTATATTATTTTCGTCCATACGGTGTCACCATATCAGCCTTCAATAACTTCAACGTCGATTTTTTCGGAAATTCCGTTATAAAGCTTGATTACAGCGTTGTAAGAACCGAAATTCTTAATATCGGAACTGAGTGTGATTTTTTTCTTGTCAACTTTTACTCCGAGCTGTTCATTCATAGCGTCGGCAACGTTTCCAGCAGTAACAGAGCCGAAAAGTTTTCCGTTAGAGCCTGCTTTTGCCTTTATGTTTACTTTTTTTCCTTTGATTTTTTCGGCAGCGTCCTTTGCAGCCTGAATTTCGAGGTCAATTTTATGCTGGGCGGAAGCCTGCTGTCCTGCAAGTTCAGCCATATTCTTTGCGTTTGCTTCAATTGCGAAACCCTTTGGAATAAGCATATTTCTTGCGTATCCGTCGGCAACGTTCTTTACCTCGCCTTTTTTGCCTGAGCCTTTAACGTCCTTTAAAAAAATAATTTTCATTAAAAAAACCGCCTTTCGTGTTTAAAAAAATATATAATTCGGATATGAAAAATAATTTTATTATGTTTCCTGTCCGAAATAATCAGTTTCGTCTATAGCCGACTCCAGCCTTTTCTTAGCTTCTTCGGTCGAAATATTTTCAATC
>CAMWVV010000169.1 GCA_947177755.1 uncultured Ruminococcus sp.
GATGTTGTCGACGATGATGTTGATGTTGTCGACGATGATGTTGATGTTGTCGACGACGATGTTGATGTTGTCGACGTTTCAGATGATGTCAATGTTGTTGTAGTTGTTGATGATGTCAATGTTGTTGTAGTTGTTGATGATGTTGACGTTGTTGTTACTGTTGCATTGTCAACCATTACGATAATGCCATCTTTAAGTGCTGTATTTTCAGTGTCACCAATAACCGCACTTACAAGTTTCTGATTTTCAATAACAAAAGTAATCTCTGTTGCAATATCAAATCCCTCAGGTGCTGCTGTTTCCTTAAGAGTATATGTTCCGTCAGGAAGGTCCTTTATTTCAAGATTCTTTCCGTCTGATACCCACTGGATTGCTGTTCCCTTACCCGTAGTAACTACTTTACCGTCTTTATCTAAGATGTCAACTTTTGTCTCTGAATCCTCTTCTGTCGTTGAAGCCTTTACAATGTTATCTTTACTAAATTCAATATCTTCACCGTCTGTTGTTTTACCTGTAATAACAAGTGTTGCCCCTACGAGTTCGTTACTGTCTATAGCTCCGTCACGCTTGCTGATTTTTACTGTTTCAATTTTCTTGTCGAACATAGTAACAGTATTTCCGTCAACATTTGTCGCTTTCAGGTCTATGGTTTTATCGTTTTCGTCAACCATTGTTGCCTTTGTTATAACACCATTTTCAATTACCAAAGTAATAGCTGCTGCTAATTCATATCCATTCGGAGCTTTTACTTCTTTAAGAACGTAAGTTCCGTCAGGAATATTTGTTATTGTCTTTGAATAATTTTCGTCAGATATCCAGCTGATTGCTTTCGTCTCAGCATCATATTTCATATCCTTATCTAAGTGTGCAATTTCATTTTCGTCAAAAGCAATGGCGTTACCATCTTTATCTACACGAGTAAGTGTAAGTGTTGCTCCGGCAAGTTCTTTAGTACCACCTACTGCTTTCTTGCTTATATTAAGTAAAGCGTCCTTGTCTTTAACGACTACTTCATAATCAGTGTGATTAATTTTTTCAGTTGGTGATAATGTCACTTCTTTTGTTGTTAGTTTTACTTCTTTACCAGTAACAACTATGCCATTATCCTTACCCGGTTCAATTGTAAATGTGATTACGTCTGCTTTTCTGTATCCGTCAGGAGCGGTAATTTCAGTAAGTGTATATCTACCATTCGGGAGGTTTCTTAATTTCACGTTTGCAGTATTTTTTGAATCCCATACAATTACTTTGTTCTCTTCGGTCTTGAAGTTTACATATTCTGTATCAAATTTAACTGTTCTTGTGTTGAATATAACATCTTTTTCGCTATCCAGTTCCTTAGCTTTGAGTTCAAATTTTGCTCCCTTAAGCTCAGCACCGTCATCATCTATCTTGCTTATTGTCAGCACTCTTTCGTCAGTCATTTCAAGACACGATATTTCGTCCTTGTCTTCAGAGATTATACCGCTTGCTCTGTCATCTATTATTTTACCGTCTTCATCAACTGTTATAATATTGCCTTCTTCATCAAGTTGAACAGATTTTATGGTATTACCTTCTTCATCAACTATTGAAGCAATTTTACCGTTTTCAACTACAAAACGAATGTCCTTTGCAATTTCATAGCCATTAGGTGCGTAATCTTCATGAAGTACATAAGTTCCGTCCTTAATGTCCTCAATTTCCCACCATGTATCGTCACCGATAGACTCCCATTCCCACGTCTTGTCTTTATCTGCTCCGTCTATAGCTGTAAGTGTGAGTCTGGCACCAACTACGTCAATACGTTTCGTATTAACCTTATTGATTTTTATTGAGTTTGTTTCTGGTTTCTCTTCCTGCCCTTTGTTAGGCAACTGGATTTCAATTGGTGATTTAGAATTATTTATTCTGATGTTTACTCTGCCGTCTATAGAATCGTCTTTTATTGTAAGTTGCGGGAAATCTGCAAGTTTACAACCTACTTTAATAGTACACTCACCATTTTTTACTGTACCTATATGATGATGGTCTTCAACTCCGTTAAAAAGCTCAAACTGTGTGCCTTCCAGATATTCAGGACAAGTAATGGTTATGCTTGTAAGTACAGCAGTATCATCCACATATTCACTCTCTAAACCGTCACAATAATACTTTATACTTTTAATGTAATTATCAGGCCAATAGGTTATCTTCATGCGTCCGTTTGCACCAAATTCAAAGTTACTGGATAAATTATCAATTGTAGTTATTCCATCGGAAAATGGAAATGATTTGCCATCTATCTCAGCATCATATGGTTGTAAACCATTCTTAAACTGAATTCCACCATTATATGGAAGGGTATCATCAATAGTCTCAATTACAATCTTTGTAATTTTCTTGCCAGCACAATCTATATTGTAGTTGGTAGCATTGTCAGCATTATAATTGTGTTCATCATTACTTTTTACATTTGATTGTTCAAAATAGTCTGTAGATTTTTTAACCGTTTTAATGCCTTGTACGTCTATTACCTCTTCTTTACCTATTGTAACTGTATCCGATTTAATACTTTCAATACCGTTATCTGTTATATAGTTGAGTGTATAGCTTATGTCATATTCATCAAATTCGTCTCTTGTAATAGTATAGTCTTTGTTTATTGTGAAATAGATTTTGTCATTTACTGGCAATTCATACTTTTTGCCGTCTGTTTCATTTGGAGGTGTTATTTCTGTAATGTAGTATCTGCCTACAGGAAGATGTCCGAGATTGATAACACCGTCCTTACCTGTAGTATTGTTTTCCAATTTCACTTCTTCATTTGTTTCTGCATCATAAACTCTAATTACTGCACCGTCAAGAAGTTCAGCACGATTGTCATAATCAACCTTAATGAGCTTTATTTCAGTTTCTTTGTTTACGAATGTCGGCACTTCAGTCGGAATACGTGTAATCATGAGATTCTCAGCATCATAATAATACGTAAAATCATCTGTTCCTTTGAAAGTGTGACTTTCACTTAAACTCATATCATCTTGGGTGTAAGTTTTGTCTTTGAAAAAATTACTATGTTCTTCTACTATTTTTGTAACATTTCCATTTTCGTCTAATGTAAGAGTAAATGTGGTGGGTAACGGTTTAAACTCGTTATTATCGCCCCACTTGATAGGTGAAGTTATTGTAATTTTTCTTGTTGTAATAGTATTTTGTTTTGTAGTTTCGTCTTCAACATACTCATCTGCAAAAGACAATTCTCTTATTAAAGTGCCATCACGACGTACTTCAACCTTTACATCGTCGGGAATTGTCTTGCCGTCAGCACTTGGTTTAACGCTCTGGATTATTCCGACAATCTCTATTTCGTATTCTTTTGTTGTCTTGTCATATCCTGCCGGAGCTTTTTCTTCCTTTAATATATATGTCTTTTTAACTTCATCGCCTACTTTATATTCTTTACCACCCTCAAAATCAATAGATGTAGGAATGGTAATGAAGTTATAAAGGTCGTCTTTGGTTTCAACATCTGAAACTGGTTCACCTGCTTCATTTACAAGTACAAATGTTGCACCTGCAAGAGGCTCTTGTTTTGGTTTACCCTTTTCGTCTAAAACTGGTTCACCATTTTCATCTAACACTGGTTTTACCTTTGAAAAAGCGAGTGCATAACCTGCTGTTGTGCCGAGCATTGAGATAGGACCTGTGAATGGTCTGTAACCAAACTCAATACTGCCCTCAAAAGAACTTGCAATTACAGCACCCGAAATATGCGGGTTCTCACCCTCATTTACATACATAGTCCAGCCTTCAGGTAAACCTTCGTCGCTTTTCTTTAAAGTCTTGGCATCAGTAATATGTGCATTCGGAGCAAGAATTGTTCCCTGTACATTACAGCAAACAATAACCCTGTCTGCATTAGGAAAGTTATAAAGAAGAGATGATACTCCGGCTTCATTATTCTGAGCATTGGTTGCATCGTCTCCGCCGGAATGTTTTTGCATCTTATAAGTAAATTTGTCTAATCCCGATTCTTTCGGATTATATTCAATCCATGGATTCGGTTGTGGATTATCAGGATTACCAATCTGTGAAATATTAAATGCCTTTTCAGCATCATATCCCTTGATTGATGTATAATAGTTTATACCCCAGCCATCTTTTGTCTGATGACGATAACCAAATGTCACATCACCTTCTCTGCTGTCGTTTACTACAATGTATGAATACTCCCATTCAACTTCTGTAGGTTTCTCTCCCGCAGCTTTATCAACCTGAGAAATTTTTCTTTCAGTTTCAAGTTTGGGAATATTTTCAAATCTTATTATTGAAGACTCTTTGAACTGCTTATACTCTTCGTCAGTAAGTTCATCAAGATTGAAGTAAACTGTATCCGTCCGCTTTTCTGCATCTCCTGTATACGTAACGTACGCAATTTTGGCTTTGCTTCCGTCTGAGCCATACGTATAACTTAATGCAAGAGGGTTAGGATCAGCAAGGTCAAAAAATTCCACTTTAAACTGATTCTTCTGTTTAGCGAGTTTATCAGACTTCTTTTGAAGTTTATCCATTTCAGCCTGAATATCCAATAAATCAGCTTGATAGAATTCGTCTAATCTTGAAGAGTCAAAATTAGCTTCTACGTATTTTATGCCTGCATCTGTCTGAACTGCTATTTTCTGCGGATTTTTTGAATTTATCTTTGTATCTAAAGCAGGCTTTTCGGATTCAGCCCCCCAAATCAAAGCAGCAAAATCTTTGTTTCCCAATAACAATTTGTCAAGGTCAACAGACATATCATTATTTACATAATGTCCTTTTCCTATGTTGTAAGAATCATACGGATACTTTTCTGCGTTAATATTGCCTCCTATGGCAACTCTTCCTTCTGCATCTGAGTCATGAGGTATAAAATCGCCTGTCAGAAATACGCTGAACTGCGATGCAATACCCAAAGCAAAATCCGAATCATACTGCTTGATTGCATCAGCAATACTGCTAAAATTTTCACCGTCGGTAGTAAAATATGGGGTTCCGTTCGGGTCTGTAGGCTTACTTCCGACAAGCAAGGTAACATCGTCTGTATCATTAGTTTTTGAAATGTTTGAAACCGGATTAGATGCAAACGAATCTGAAATGCCAGTCACAATGCTCATAACGGACATAAACATTGCCGTAACAAAGCTCAGTGACCTTTTAGCAAGTTTGTTCATATAAACTTTCTCCTTTCATAAATTGATAGATTTTGGAAAAAAATAATTTTTTTCACATAAATAACAGTCCTTTCCTGAAATATATATTAACAGATAAATCTATGTTCTTA
>CAMWVV010000170.1 GCA_947177755.1 uncultured Ruminococcus sp.
AGGCAAAGGTGCAGAAAGACATTGACTTCCTCAGCGGAAAACTCAGTAATCAGGGATTTATTGCAAAAGCTCCCGAAAAACTTATTGAGGCAGAAAAGGCAAAGCTTGCAAAGGCTGAGGAAAAAATGGCTAAAATAAATCAGTCTATCGAGGCTTTCAGAAAATAATGCGTGAAAAGATTATTTCTTATGCAAGGGACAAGTATGCCACAGAACCCGAATATCTGTGGCTGAAAACTCCCGACGCATTCATTTTAAGAAACTCAAAAAATAAAAAATGGTATGCACTGGTTATGAATGTAAAAAAATCCGTACTCATTCCCGATTCGGACGGCTTTACCGACATTATCAATCTGAAATGTGAACCCATTACAAGAGAGTGCCTGCTTAGTGAGGGCAGGTGCTTTCCTGCATACCACATGAACAAGAAACTTTGGATTTCCATAATCCTTGATAATAATATTGATTTCAGGATATTATGTAATATCATTGACGAAAGCTATAATCTTGTAAACAGATGATATTATTATATATATAACATATTGTGAGGTAAAAAACATGGCATATGATATTACTATAAGATTTTCCAACGGAGTAGTAAGGGATTTCAAGGAGATAACAAAAATAGAAACCCGTATTTACAGATATGGAAAATATGAATGGGAAAATATCAAAAATCCCCTTGATTATGAATTTAAAGCATTTGGAGATTATAAATTAACAAATGAAACAACATCTTCATGTTTTAATATTTTTTCATATGATAGCGGTTCTTACATAATGAATATTATTTCTGTGGAAGTAAAAAAAACTGAAAATCAAAAATCAGACAAAAAGGAGAATATAAAATGATTAAACATATTGTAATGTTCAAGTTAAAGG
This sequence comes from uncultured Ruminococcus sp., assembly GCA_947177755.1. Classification (GTDB taxonomy): domain Bacteria; phylum Bacillota; class Clostridia; order Oscillospirales; family Ruminococcaceae; genus Ruminococcus. Next base: position 882 of record CAMWVV010000170.1, read on the forward strand.
ACACCGACTGTAAAACAGCTTACGAAAACGCTGTTGAAGCAAAAGAGCGTTTCAATGACGTTATCGAAAACGTAAAGGAACTCAAAAAGGGTGAAATCGTCATCAATTCAAAGGACGCTGACCAGTCCAACTATACAATTTCCCTGCTCTGCGATTTCGAGACTATTGACGACCTCAACGCTTATCAGGTTCACCCCGCTCACGTCGCTTTCGGTAAGTTCATAGGCACTGTAAAGACAGACCGTGCGTGCATTGATTACGAATATTAAAGGAAAGTTCTATGAACCGGATTAAAAAAAATTCACTCGGAATAGTTCTTTGTATTGCAATATCGGCGTTGTCGTCATTTCTCGCAACCTTAAACATCGGTTCTTTTTCACTTGAAATAATCGGCGCACCTGTCTTTGCCATTCTCACAGGTATGATTATAAGTCTTGCTGTGCCTTCGCTTTCAGGAAAGGAATCGCTGAAAGACGGTATTAAATTCACGTCTAAAAAAATATTGCAGTGGGCTGTTATCATACTGGGATTTTCACTTAATTTAAGTACTATACTCAAAGTCGGCGGAAAAAGTCTGCCTGTAATAATATCAACTATAAGCATTTCACTTATTACGGCATTTGTGCTTATGAAAGTACTGAAAATCAATAAAAAAACTGCCTGCCTTATCGGTGTGGGTTCTTCAATATGCGGAGGTTCTGCAATTGCCGCAACATCACCCGTCATTGATGCCGACGACGAAGATGTTGCACAGGCAATTTCTGTTATATTTCTGTTCAACGTTCTCGCTGCACTGATTTTTCCGCAGTTTGGTCACGCTATCGGTCTTGGCTCGGAGGGATTCGCTATTTTTGCAGGCACTGCCGTAAATGATACATCATCAGTTACGGCGGCAGCTTCCACAGCCGAAGGAATTTACGGTGTTGACGGTATTCTGTCATCTGCCGTTACCGTAAAGCTTACACGTACTCTTGCCATTATTCCCATAACTCTCGCACTCGCAGTCTACAGAACACGTCAGGCTAAAAAATCAGGTAATCAGACAGGGAACTTCTCAATAAAAAAAATTTTTCCGTTCTTCATACTGTTTTTCATAGGTGCGTCCGTTATAACTACGGTTGTAGGACTTGTTAACGAAAACGCTTTCACTGCTTTCTATAATGACAGTTTTGTGAAGTTTGCAAAATGGCTTGCAAAGTTCTTTATAGCTATGGCAATGTGTGCAATCGGTCTGAACACCAATATAGTAAAATTAATTAAGAACGGCAGAAAACCTATATTGCTTGGTCTTTGCTGCTGGGTTATGATAACGGCTGTTTCTGTGGGCGTACAGCTTGCAACAGGAATTTTTTATACAAATCTTTAAGGGGGTTTTATGAATATCAATGAATGCATGGAATTTATAAATTCCTACAGCAAGTCAGGCGGAAAAATTACCGACCTTTCACGTGCGGAAAATTTAATGAAACTTATCGGCAATCCCGAAAAAAATCTTAAATTTGTCCATATAGCCGGTACTAACGGAAAGGGTTCTACTCTTGAATATATCTCCAATGCACTTATATTTTCAGGATATAAGACGGGACAGTTCACGTCACCTTATATACTCCGCTATAACGACAGAATCCGCATAAACGGTACTGAAATAAACGATGATACACTTTGTGGAATATGCAGTCTTATCAAAGAAAAAATTGACAACAAACCATACTCACAGTTTGAAATAACTATGGCTGTGGCTTTTCTGTGGTACGTCCGTGAAAAGTGCGATATAGTTGTACTGGAAACAGGTATAGGCGGACTTCTTGACTGCACGAATGTTATTCCGTTTCCTCTGCTGTCCGTGATTACTTCTATTTCCCTTGACCATACCGACATTTTAGGTGATACCGTCGAAAAAATAACCGTACACAAGGCAGGTATTATAAAGGAAAATTCTGCTGTAGTCGTTGCAAAGGACAACACAAACGAAAATGTGCTTGAAATCATAAGAAAAACTGCCCGCGAAAAAAATGCTGAATTTATAGAGGCTGAACCGTGCAAACCTGCTTTTGACGGCGGACTTGTTTCACAGTTCATTTATAAAGGTCAGCACTATAAACCTGCAATGTTCGGTATACATCAATACTACAACGCACAGACTGCACTCACAGCGTGTGTCTATCTCAGAAAACACGGTTTTGACATTCCCGACGAAAATATTAAAAAGTCAGTTGAAACAACACAGGTAAAGGCACGTGTGCAGTATATCAACGGCAATCCGCCTGTTATTGTGGACGGCGGACACAATCCGTCAGGCGTAAGTATGCTGTCGCTTGTTCTTATGTATCTCAGTACACGAAACAGGAAAATATATACCGTAATGGGTATGGTGGATTCAAAGGATTTCACCGACTGCGTAAAGACTATCGCTCCGCAGTCCGACAAGCTTTTTGCGGTGGACAGTTTCGCTCCGAATGCCGTCACTACCTGTGATATTGAAAACTTAGCAGGATTCTACACTGAATCGGAAATTTCAACTTCACTTGCTGATGCAGTCGGAAAGGCAACAGCACTTGCAACCGAAAATGACGGCATAGTTGTTGTATGCGGTTCACTTTATCTTGCAAGCGAATATCTTAACAGTATTGGAAAATAATTCAAATTTCCACACGGTTTATTAATATAATTTGTCCTGTTTTAACAAATTATAATCCGTGCGGAAATTTTTTTATCCCAAACTATTGCAAAATTTTTCGGGCAGTGATATAATTTTATTCAGAACTGCGAAAGCAGAATTTTTTAAAGGAGGTTTTTTAACAATGGCGTTAAAAAATCAGTATCTCATCGACTTATTAGAAACAGTCAAGAAAAGAAATCCAGGCGAACCTGAATTTATTCAGGCAGTTACAGAAGTTCTCGAAACTCTCCAGCCCGTTGCTGAAAAAAGACAGGATTTAATCGACGCAGGCGTATTTGAAAGAATCGTTGAACCTGAAAGACAGATTATGTTCCGTGTACCGTGGGTTGACGACAACGGCAAGGTACAGGTTAACAGAGGTTTCAGAGTACAATTTAACTCTGCAATCGGTCCATATAAGGGTGGTATCAGACTTCACCCGTCCGTATATCTTGGAATCATCAAGTTCCTCGGCTTTGAACAGGTATTCAAGAACAGCCTTACAACTCTCCCTATGGGCGGCGGTAAGGGCGGTTCCGATTTCGACCCCAAGGGCAAGAGCGACGGAGAAATCATGCGTTTCTGCCAGAGCTTCATGACAGAACTTTGTAAGCACATCGGTGCTGATACAGACGTTCCTGCCGGTGACATCGGAACAGGCGGTCGTGAAATCGGCTATATGTTTGGTCAGTACAAGAGAATCAGAAACGAATTTGTCGGCGTTCTCACAGGTAAGGGTCTTACTTACGGCGGTTCACTTACAAGAACAGAAGCTACAGGCTACGGTCTCTGCTACTTCACAGACGAAATGCTTAAGGCTAATGACATGAGTTTTGACGGCAAGACAGTTGTTATCTCAGGTTCAGGTAACGTTGCTATCTATGCTACAGAAAAGGCTACTGAACTCGGTGCTAAGGTTGTTACTCTCTCCGACTCAAACGGCTACATCTACGACCCCGATGGAATCGAGCTTGACCTCGTTAAACAGATTAAGGAAGTTGAACGTGGACGTATCAAGGAATACGCTGAAAGAACTTCACACAAGAACGTTACTTACACAGAAGGCTGCTCAAAGATTTGGGAAGTTAAGTGTGATATTGCACTTCCTTGTGCTACTCAGAATGAAATCAATGGTGAATCCGCTCAGATTCTCGTAAACAACGGCTGTAAGGTTGTTTCAGAGGGTGCTAATATGCCTTCAACTCCTGAAGCTATCGAAGTTTACCTCAGCAATGGCGTTCTCTACGGACCTGCAAAGGCTGCTAACGCTGGCGGTGTTGCAGTATCAGGTCTTGAAATGAGCCAGAACAGCGAAAGACTTTCATGGACATTTGAAGAAGTTGATAACAAGCTTAAGGGCATCATGAAGAGCATCTTTGAATCATGCGACAGTGCTTCCAAAGAATTTGGTATGGAAGGCAACTACATGGCTGGTGCTAACATTGCAGGCTTCCTCAAGGTTGCTGAAGCAATGAAAGCTCAGGGCTGTGTCTGATTAAAAAATAACTGATAGTGACTCATCGGTAAAATAAAATAATAAGTCCCCTGTCGTGCTAACCGACAGGGGATTTTTTTATTTTCTGAGTTTTTCGATTTTTTCAAAATAATCTTCAGATAAGTCTATAAGATTTAATTCCTCATAACCTATACCCATAGC
>CAMWVV010000171.1 GCA_947177755.1 uncultured Ruminococcus sp.
AGTTTTTATAGACAAGGGGCAAGGGGCGTACTTCTTGAGGCAAATCCCGAACTTGCACAGGAACTCTCCGAACAGCGTCCCGACGATATTGTAATAAACAAGTGTCTTTCAGAAAAATCAGGGGAAAAGCTTGATTTCTACATCATGAATGGAGACGGTCTTTCTTCGGCGGACTATGAGGCGGTAAATAGTTTTATAAAGGAAAACCCCGCTCTTAAAATCGAACGGACTGTATCAGTCGATTCCATAACCATAAATGAAATAATTGAAGCATATTTCCACAAAAAAACTCCCGACATCATGAATATCGACATTGAGGGCATGGAACTTGTTGTTTTGAAAATGACTGACTTTGAAAAATTCCGTCCACTTGTAATTATCTGTGAGATGATTGAATATAAAAACGGTCTTACAGTCGGTGAAAAAAATCGGGAAATTATTGACTTCATGCAGAAAAATGACTATGAAGAATTTGCATTCACGGGTATAAACTCAATATTTATAGACAAGAGAGTTTCAGGAGGAAAATAAAATGAATATAGCTTTTGATTCCTATGCAATACTTGGGTACATGAGCCGTAACAGAGGTATAGGCAACTATACATTAAATCAGTTTACGGCAATGATAAACAACGACCATGACAATAAATATTTTTTTCTGAATCTCATTGACGGAAAATTTGAATTGTCGCCAATGATAAAAAGCAATAACTTTACTGAGGACTTCATATACACGGGAAAAAATAATTTCCTGCTCCGTAACGACATATACAGTGAAGTTATCGGCAACATAATAAAGCGTTATATCCGTGAAAACAACATTGATATTTTCTATATAACTTCACCTTTCGAGATGGATTTTACACTATATAAAAAAGAATGGTTTGAGGGTGTAAAAGTCGTGGCGACAGTATATGACATTATACCGTATATAATGAAAGAAAAATATCTGAACGACAAAAACAATTTCAACTGCTATATGAAATGTGTGGAAAATCTCCGCTGGGCTGACGAACTTTTTGTTATCTCCGAAAGCGTAAAAACCGACCTTGTAAAATATCTCAATTTCCGCCCCGACAATATAAAAGTTATATGGGGGGCGGTTGACGAAAGATACAAAGTCATTGATATATCCGACAGTGAAAAAGCTATCCTTCTTGACAAATTCGGTATAACAAAACCATTCATTATGTGTACGGGCGGAGAGGACGGACGCAAAAATCTTGACGGTCTTATCCGTGCATACAGTCTTATGCCTGAAAATATAAAAAATTCATATCAGCTTGTTGTTGTGTGCAAACTCTCGGAAAACGGCATGAAGAATCTAAAAGCCGTCGCAAATTCCCACAATGTCGGAAACAGTGTCATATTTACGAATTTTGTTTCAGACGATGAGCTTCTGAAATTCTATAATCTTGCCTCACTTATGGCTTTTCCGTCAAAATACGAGGGCTTCGGACTGCCGATAGTAGAGGCATGGGCTTGCGGAACTCCCGTACTTACTGCCGATAATTCCAGTCTAAAAGAAATAGGCGGTGACGCTGTTATTCTTGTAAATGCAGACAGCGACAGAAGCATTGCAGACGGTATGGCAAAAATGCTGAGTGATGAAAAAATTCTGTCGGAATATGTCGAAAAAGGTCAGAAACGTGTGATACTTTTCAACTGGAAATTAATAACTGACCATATAATATATCTTATAAATGATATAAAAACCGAAAAAATAGGTCTCTCCAAACCTGAAAGACTTAAAATAGCTTTCTTTACTCCCCTTCCACCGATACAGTCGGGAATCTCGGACTACAGCGAAGATATAATAAACGAACTCTGCCGATACTGCGATATTGATATTTTCATTGAGGAAACTTATAACGCAACACCTGTCTTTCCCTCAAATGTAACTATATACAGCCACAAAGCCTACCCGTCAAGACGCTCAAAATATGCAGACACAGTTTTTCAGGTCGGAAACTCCGAATATCATTTTTATATGTATCAGTATATAAAACAGTATCACGGAACCGTCGTACTCCATGACTATAATCTTCATGGTGCATTTTATCATATGGCAGTCAATAAGGGAAACGGAAATTATCTTCTTTACAGAAACCTGATAGACAGCGACTTACCCGCCGATACTGCTGACAACTATATTCAGTCTCTTAAAAACGGTACTGCACTCCCCGACATCTATAATATGGAACTCAACAGCTATATCACAGATTCAGCCGACAGAATCATAGTTCACAGCAAGTATGCAAAGAGAAAACTACTGATGAAAAATATAGAGAGAAATGTAACAGTCATTCCCCTCTATACAAAAATCCTTATGTCCACCGACAGCAGAACATTGAAGCAGAAAAACGGTTCTTCCGCTGATACGGTTATTATTTCGGCATTCGGCGGAGTTCACCGCACAAAACGTATAATTCCGATAGTGAAAGCTTTTGCAATGCTTAAAAAAGAATATTCAAACGTACATCTTCTGCTTTCGGGAAAAGTCTATGAAGATATACAACAGGAACTTGAACAGACCATCAATTCCGAAAATCTCGGCGACAGCGTAACATTGACAGGTTATATAAATCTCGACAAATTCAACGAATATATTGACATGACCGATATATGTATTAATCTGCGTTATCCCTACAACGGAGAAACGAGTGGCAGTCTTATGCGTATTCTTGCAAAAGGAAAATGTGTTGTTGTAAACGATATAGGCAGTTTTTCGGAAATTCCTGACAACGCCTGTTTGAAACTTCCGTCCGTTGAAGATATGGGCGAATCACGTGAAACCGACGAAATTTACAAAGTTCTGAAAAAACTGACGGAAAACGAACAGGAACGCAGTGAAACGGGAATGAATGCACGGAAATTTGCTCAGGAGGAACTTGATATTAAATCAGCAGTAGAAAAATACTACAATGTTATCAGTTCGGAAAAATCCGTATGTCCCGTAACGGAAAAATTAATCGAAACACTGCGGAACGACAAAAACATGAATTACAGTGATATAAGCGGAATTTCCGAAACTCTTGCATATGCTAAAGGGTTCAGATAATTATTATACTTTAACTTTGTCTTTGCTCATGCACTCCTTAAGAATCAGTTCAGAAAAATTATCCCTCTCAAAACCAATTGCCTCTTCCGAAAGATTCTGGAGAGTATAATTATACTTTGATTTCGGAATTACCTTTATATGACCGTCCTGTCTGAAATGAAGAAGCAGAAACTCACTTTTGTCGGGGTTGTTATTCATTGTACTCACAAATCTGCTTCTTACAAATATATAGTACTTTAATTTTACACTGTCTTTCTTGATTTCTTCATAATACAGCTTTTCCTCGTCTGAAAGAGGCAGGGAAAAAGCTGTTTCTTTTTGTTTCTTTTCGGCTTCAATACGACGTTGTTCAATTTTATCCAGTCTTTGCCGACGGATTACGGCAAGTTTTTTATTTGTGTTCAGATTTTCTGTATAGACGGCTTTGTAAATAACATAAAGTGCCATAGCGTCGTTAAGTGCATTATGAAAAGTACCGTCAGGCGTGTAGTCAAAAGCGGTTGCAAGTTCCCCTATATTTACAGGTTCGGGCAGTTTAAGTTTTTTTGTAATCTCGTTCTGTATATCAAAAATTCTTTTTCTCACTTTCTGAATACTGCCGTATTCCTGTTTAAATTTCATATGCTGTTTTATATCGGAAAAAAGAGCAGGCTCGTCAAAATTTCCCCAAACATAAATATCATCTATCATATATTTTTCCGTAAGGTCAACAACGATTTTCATAACATTATTGCTGTCGGGAGAACAGTCTATCTCATTCTGAGTAAGCTTTGTAAGCTTTATGCACTGCTTTGTAAGCTTCGGAAAACGGTGCGGTCTGCACGTACAGTAAAACCTTTCCTTTATTTTATAACTTTCGTCACATATAACTATACCCACAGAAAGTATTTCGCTTTCATATCTCTTTATACAATATCCGCAGGTAAATTCAAAATCCGCAAAACAAAGATATTTATTTTTATTATCAGACATTTTACACCTCCCGTGTCACAAAGGCTTTTTTTCAAAAAGAAGTACAGGATAGCCCTCATAATATGGCTTTACTATTTCAGGATGGCTGTCTGCATAACTGAAAATTTCGTCTGCAAGGCCGTTTTCAAGAAATCCGACAAGCTGTGAAAGCGGTCTGTTATATAGTTCCCTGCATATCGATGCGATTGTAATTGCACGCCGTCCGTTTATTTCCATGATTCTGTATGGCCATATACGGCAGTCAAACGGCTTTTCGTCACCAAGCATACACCCCTTTTCAGTAAGGGCGGGACATGAAAAAAGTCCTTCTTCGGAAAGTTCGTCCACTTTGAATATATAACCGCCGTCTTTGGAAATAAATTCGGTATCGGGCTTCAAAGCAAGTATTATGTCACGTATTTTTTCTGTAAAAACAGGCGTTTCCCATACGTCGTAGCGGTCAAACACACAGCATAATCTGCACTCGGCACATGAACTGCTGTCCAGAATTTTTTTCAGCATAGATTTTTCCTTTCTTAATAATATTTTCAAACAAAAATGACTGCCACAGCAGTCCCGTACAGTCAATGAGCGTTTTTTATAGCGTTCTTAGCTCTGGTAACAATAGTTCTGTCATTTTCGTATGACAGGATATTTCCTGCATATGAAATATCAACCCAGCGTATTTCGGCGATTTCATCTTCCTGCGGAACAAAATCAACATTCTTCGCTTTGGCAAGAAAATAAACCACAACTTTTACAGTGTCTTTTTTAGGCGAATATGTAACTGTTTCACGGAAAGTCGGGTCAATAATAACATCAATGGACGTTTCTTCCTTGATTTCACGCCTCGCCGTTTCAACCTCAGTTTCTCCGCTTTCCACATGACCTTTCGGAAATGACCAGTGTCCGCTGTTTATATGCTTAATCAGAAGTATTTCCGTATTGCCATGAAATTTGCGGTATACAATAGCTCCGCATGATTTTTCGTGAAGCATACAAAGTTCCTTTCCTGCCTTATAAGGCATTATATATGTAGTTTCACTAATATTATATCATGTTTTGTGAAATTTGTCCATACCTGCAAAGTGAAAAATGTGTTATTTTTTGTATTTTCATATAAAGCAATTTTTTTATTTTTGTTCAAATTACAAATCTATTATTTATGCAAATTGC
>CAMWVV010000172.1 GCA_947177755.1 uncultured Ruminococcus sp.
TCACTATATTTTTCGATATTCTTAGTGTTCTGTTTTAAAATAGGATAGCTATATCTTCGTTGTCAGCCCCCCTTTTGAACATTCGATGCTTTGTTAACCGTTCGTTTTTCTTGCACCCGCCGCATCAGGATGTACTTTTATGCTTGTACTGTCAAGACATAAGACATCTGTTCTATTGTCTATGATATTCATTTCCTGCAGTGTTTCAAATATTCTCTGTATCGTTCCATTCTGTGACCATCTGCTGAATCTCATATATATTGTGTGCCATTTTCCGTACTTTTCCGGCAATGCCCTCCATTTGTAGCCATTTTCTATGATGTACAGCATTGCACACAAAAACTGATAATTTGATACTGTTGTTTTTTCTTGCTTTGGGCATCAGATGCTATATTTTTTCAAATTGTTTTTCTGTAAGTTTCATATCTTTATTTTACTATTTTTTTCTTCCTTTGTCAAGATTTATGTGAACACGCTCTAATCTTCCCAAAAAGTCCAACACTCTAATGTGATGTTTGTTTTACCAGGACTCTGCCAACAACCTGTTTTTCCTCAATACACCCAATAGCAATAAAACAACTGTCAATAGATGTGCCTCTATAGTCACCGAGAAAAAATATTTTACCCTCTTCAACAGTATACGGGAATGTAATATCGCACTCTCCAAAAGCCTTATCTATTGCATAAGGTTCATGCCTTTACCGTGAATATGGATATGCACAACACAATAAACAAAAAATCTCCGCAGGATTGTTCCTGTGGAGATTTCTGATTATCCCGTCATACAGGACGGAATAAAACCCATATGCTCTCTTTTAGTGCAGACAGAGAGTAATTTATTTTGTAATGAGAAGCTTTCTCATTTCAACCATATCAAATACATCAAGTTCACCATCTTCGCATAAATCAGCCGCTTTCCAGTTGGCAAGTCTGGTATCTGGTACAGCTAAGAGCCATTTCTGAAGAAGGACAGCATCTGTAATATCAAATTTTCCGTCCATATTTACATCGCCCTTGACTACAATATTTTCTTCCGTTGCGAATACGAGATAGTTAGTGTTATTACCATTACCGCCGTTCATACCAAGTGTAACCTTCTCACCTGATTTGAAGTTCTTTTTGTAGATTACAAAAGTCAGGTCACTTGAAGCTGTAATTACATCATCTGTCTTAGTCCAGTCTGCAAGCCATTCGGGAAGAATCGGTACAACACGGGTATCAACCGCTACATAAATTGTAGTATCAGCTCCTGTTGTAAATGTACCCAAATCTTTGGTAAACATTTTGGAATCACAGGCTGTTCTGACAGCTTCAGCACCTATAAGATACGCCGGAACGTCTATTGCTGTAATGTCACGGTCACCGAATATAAGAGTTCCTTTTTCAAACTTGTTGTTAATTGACCAGTCGGAAGCGTTTTCTGTATCATTGACAACGAGATTTTTTATAAAATTACCGTTCAACGGTTCAACTGCAATTATTGCATCGCCAAAATCGCCCTCTACTTTAAAGTTATCAATATAAAGTGAGCAAGGAAGTGTTGCATTTGCCTTAAGTTCAATTTTGTTTTCTCCAGCTTTAAACTCAATATTTTCGCTGACAGTTTTCCAGTCGTCATAGCCTGAACCCGCAGAAAGTAAAAGTGTTTTCAGCTTAGAGCCGTTTACATAAAGGTCAACGCATTTGACATCAGATGTAGCGGAATAACGGAGCGTCCATTTGAATGTTCCTGCCTTTGACGTTTTTACAGTATCTTTAACTGCGGCAGTATCTTTTGTTCCGAATTTTACAAAGCCCATAGCCTGATACTTTTTAAGATCGCTGTTACAGCCGTTTGTCACATTGCCTTCAACATTCTTCATATCAAAGTTTTCACCCTCATACTGACGAGTTCCTGTGTAGAAATCAGGGAAATCGGGGGCAACCTGAGTTGCTTTTTTATAAGATGTCAGACGACCTGTCTCATTGCCCGAACACTTGATAGAAATATCCACAGGTCCGTTATGTTTTACGGTAAGCTTGTATGTACCGTCGTTCCAGCTTTCTGTAATAACGCTTGCAGTTTGGTTTGCACCTCTGTCCTTAGCAGTAAAGACAGGCTTATCGCTTGCACCTGTAATAGTGATTGACTCAGTTTTCAGTGTTTCAGTATCATCTTCGTCATAGTTGTTCATGTAAACGTCAATATGGTCGGAATATTCATTGATAACAGCAGAGCCGTAAAGCTGATGTTTGATATCGAGAGATTTGCAGGTATTGTATTTCAGGTCAAACGCCGCACCCTTATCGCCCTCACTTACCTTGCTGTTATAATAGGTAATCCATGTATTTTCATTATTTGCTACATAACAGTTTGCATAGTAAGAATCAGGATAAAGTTTATTGAACTCCGCTTGTTTTGCAGAAATACTGTTCCAGCGTGAATCTATAGTTGACTGCTTTATCTGTACAGGAATTGATTTTGCAAGGTCGTCAACAAGAGCGTAAACTGTCGGAATAGTCTGATAGCGTCCTGTACTCTTGTAAGGATTGTGATTATCTTTATAGTTGCCGTCGTTATCAATTCGATATAGTCCCTCAAACAAGGTTTTATATGAACAGTATTTATCATCATTACTGCCTGAGTTTACGTCCTGAATAACAACAACTTTAGTACGGTCGATTACTTCCTTTCTGTCAGGGATTCGGATTGTTCCGTCAATGAACTTCCGCATTATATCAACATTTACATTCTTGCACTGGTCGTAGAAGTCCCACTGACGATATTTATATCCCTCACTGTCTGTACCGTCCCATAGACCTTTGATGCAATCTGCCCAGATAAGCTCTGGTCCGTCGATAACCGTCATACCGTTCATTGCCATACGTTCAAAATATATCGGCAGACTTGTTGACAGACGGTACTGGTCTTTAGTCTGCGGGTCAAGGTCTCCGCCAGTCCACGGATAATCCGTCCAGCCCGTATCGTCCCAGCGTACACCAAAGTTTCCGCAGTAGCCGGAGATATATGCACCATAAACTTCGCTTTCAACATCTTCAATGTAACTTGCTTGCGTATATTTTTCTTCAAGAATCAGATTGCTTCCGTACTGACGGCACGCATTTTCCCAGTTAGAGTTTGTTTTGAGCATGGCAACCGGATTCAAAGCCGAACCCCATTGGTTTTCACACCAGTTTATGTCGAGATAACCGCCATATTTGTTACAAAGTTTCAGCAGAGCAGAGAAAGTGTTATAACGTTCCTGATACGTTACTGGGAAGTCCTCCGATGCAAATCCCCAAAATTGTTCTGCATAGTTAAAGCCGAGGAAATTCGGATAATCCCTGAAAAATTCGCCGAATACCGTGTTGTCCAAATCATAATCGGCAGGATAGTCGGGAAAATGACACTGTCCACCGCTTGCAGGCTGAATCATAGTCCATACGCCCTTGTCGGCACACGCTTTCATCCATGACCTTGCACATTCAATACCGTCCTGAACCATAAGCCACCTGTGTTCTGTTGAACTCCAGTTAATAGAGAGCGAAAGGTTGAAAATAACATATGGAAGAACGTCTTCAGGTACAAGCTCTATAATTTTTTCAGGGTCAGCATAATTCCATGTATCAATATGTACAATCCATGCGGGTGATTCATTGTTAATTGGACGGCGGAAATTACTGCTTGTGGCAGAAACTTCCATAGGTTCTGCATTGAGCGATATATTCTTGAATAACTGTTGTATCGTACTGATTTTTTCACCGTTATCCGACAATACGCTCATCGGCAACATACTAAACGTCAGAATGCCTGACATCATAGATGCTAAAAGCTTTTTAAATTTCATTTCTGATAACCTCCATTTGATAATCTATTTAAAAAACACAAAAACTTTTCAACTTATTATAATGATTTTATTATTATATCATAAAGTTAAATAAAAGTATATTAAATTCTTGATAAAAATAATAAAATAGTGACATAAGAATAAATATTTTCTGTAAAAAAATCTCCGCAAGCTGAAAACTGCGGAGATTTTGATTTATTTACTTTTTAACAAGCATATTCTTAAGCATACATAAATCAAATACACCAATCCTGTTATCCTTGCAAATATCAGCGTGTCGCCAGCAGGTCAGCTTGTCGCTCTCACATATCAGCCACTTCTGAAGCATTACTGCATCGGCAACGTTTACCACGCCGTCAAGATTGCAGTCGCCTAAAAGGTCATCATTTTCATATGGATAATTTATACTTATCCAGTTGAGATTGAAAAGATACCCGTCGCCGCCTTTGAATACGAAGTATACATCATGTACATCTGTTGTCTTATCAATTTTGCATTTCTGTGTTGCCCACTTCTGCCAGCCTCCTGTACTGCTGACCTCCATACTGCCTATAAGTTTTCCGTCGGGAGAATTGAGATGTACTTCAATTGTGCCGTTGTTACCGTTTGAAGCAACACGGAAATTTATTGATTCAGCACCTCTGCCGAAAAGAATACCTTTAAATCCGATATAATCGCCGTTTTCGATGTATGCAACGTCTTTTCCGCCTTCATTGCAATTTTCAACGTCAATACCTGACTGCATATTGTAGTCCTCAGCCTCGATAACATTACCAGCGAAACTATTATCATCTTCTTCAGGTGGTGCTATTGTTCCTTTAACGCTTACTTTACATTTTGCTGTAAATTGTTTGTTGCTGTCCTCAAGAGTTGTTGCTGTGATTTCAGCCGTACCGTCGGATAATGCTGTTACAACTCCGTCAGCGTCAACTGATGCCACAAGAGGATTTGAAGAAGTCCATTTCACAACCTTATCAGTTGCGTTGTCAGGTTGAACAGTAGCCGTTATAGTAGCTTTTTCCCCTGCGTTCAATGAAAGTGTTTCATGATTCAGGGTGATTCCTGTTACATTTACAAGCTGTCCGTTTAATTTCCATTTTGCCTGTATTCTCTGATTATATTCAGGCATGATAAATGTAGAAATTGTGCCATCTGCACTTACTGGAGTAACTTCCATAGCGTCAATACCAACTTGCCAGCCGTCAAATGTGTAGCCCGGTCTTGTTTTTGCATCAATTGTAACTTTTTCACCTGGTTTATGGTACTCAACTATTGAATTTCCCATAGAATCGCCGACATTATTTATAACCAGTACTCTCTGTTCTGCTCTGTTTATTCTTACAAGATGTGTATGTCTTG
>CAMWVV010000173.1 GCA_947177755.1 uncultured Ruminococcus sp.
TGAATAATAAATTTATATACCCATGTCTTATGACAATTCCGTTTCTTACTGCCTGTACTGATAAAATTGCAGAAAACCAGATGAGTTATGAATGTGAAACTTCCTGTGAAACCGCTACAACAGAAAATCATACCACACAAACTACCATAACATTTAATACTGATGTCGTTTCTTCAGGTACGACTACTTCTGTTTCCGAAAGAAAAATAACTGTAACAACAGTTGAAACAAAAGACGTGCCAGACGGTGAACTTGTCCGTATACTTGATTATATACCTGATGCGGTAATAGACCTGCGTTATGCCACGTCAAATAATTTTACGGGAACGGTGATATATGATGACACGGAAGCTTATCTGTGCTACGGTACTGTAAAAAAACTGGCAAAAGTTCAGAATGAACTTAAAGAAAAGGGATTCAGTATTATTATATGGGACGCTTACAGGTCGTCAGAAGCACAGTACAGATTGTGGGAAGTATGTCCCAACCCTACCTATGTAGCCGACCCAAGAAACGGTACTACAAGTCACGGCAGAGGAAATACAATAGATTTGGGAATTGTTTACGCTGACGGAAGTGAAGTTGAACTGCCGTCAGGTTTTGATGAGTTTTCATTATTCGCAGACAGAGACTACAGCGACGTTTCAGAAGAAGCAGCTGAAAACTCACGTCTGCTTGAAAAAATAATGAATACATACGGATTCAACGGATACTGGGGTGAATGGTGGCATTATTCCGACGAAAACACCTATACTCTCATAATTCCCGAAAACTGAATAAAAAAAATCAGTCTGCAAAATACAGGCTGATTTTTTGACGGTCACAAAACGATAAAAAACGTGCAGTTTTACATTTAAGCCTTTTAAGGCGAAAGGAAATAATATGAACAGAAAAAATCTGACTGAAACTATAATAAAATCAATATCCGCACACCCATATCTGTTTACTTTAGGCATATGCCTTTTAATCAATCCGTTTTTTCTCGGAGCAACTTATAATATTCCGTCCAACGCATTATGGATAGAAACATTTATTATAACAGCACTCATATTTATATTCGGATATTACAGATATAAGACTGACAGTCTGAACAAATCGGGATTCATAATATTTACGGTGAGTGCGGTTATTGCAGACCTGTCCGCCTCTTCACTTTATGCAACATCGGAAAATAAAGCCCTGTGGCATTTCACAGGCGGATATGTCATACTTTTTATTCTGTACTGTCTTGCAGACACAAAGAAATATCGTACACAATTAAATTCCCTGCTGATAACAGGAACAGGTTTCTTTCTTAAAATGTACTATGTTCTTCAAACTTCCGTTTATACCCGTCAGCATGATTTGGGTTCATTCGGTTCGGACGAAGGTCATGCAGGATATATCGAGTATTTATTATTCAATCACAATATTGCTGATTTTGACGTGCGTGACAGGTGGCAGTTTTATCACCCTCCCCTGCACCATGCAATAAGTGCATTATGGATATATATAAATGAAAATATATTGCTTACGGGTCGTGACCCTGCAAGAGAGAGCCTGCAAACCCTTACACTGTTCTATTCAATGTGCATTATAATTTCCGCATACCGTATTCTGAGGTACTTTAAGCTTAACGGAAAATCCTTATACATACCTCTTATAATCATATCTTTTCACCCTGCATTTACACTACTCTCGGGAAGTATAAACAATGATGTGTTATCTGTGGCGTTTATGCTCGGTGCAGTTATAACCACACTTAAATGGTACGAAAACCAGACAATCAAAAATATTCTGAAAATTGCTGTCTGTATCGGACTTGGCATGATGACCAAACTTTCCGCCGCACTTATTGCACCGCCTGTGGCAGTAGTATTTCTTATAGTTTTCATAAAGAAAATCAGAACCGACGGAAAAAAACTTTTCATACAGTTCTGTGCATTTGCAGGGGTATGCTGTCCGCTTGGCTTATGGTACGGCATACGTAATTATATCAGATGGAAAATTCCTGTAACATACGTTCAGGAACTTGACAAGGGAATGCTTCAGTATATAGGAAACCAAAGTTTTCTGTCACGGATAACCGATTTTTCGTCAGAACAGTTCCGAAGTGTTTTTATACAGTGGGCTTATGAAGAAAACGGCGAAGTCATGGGGTATAATGAATATAATCCGCTTGTTGCCATACTGAAAAATTCGTTGTTTGAAGAGGGCGGATTTTTTCCTGCGGATTCGTTTATGAATAAATTGTCAGTTATATTTTTTATTGTCAGTACAATTATTGCCCTGTATGCGTTTATTGCAATGATAGTAATGTTTTTCAGAAAATGCAAAATAAACACTACGGAAAAAATATTTTTTGCAGTGTTCTATTTGACTATGATGATTAATTTCTATAAAATGTGCCACGACTACCCTTTCACCTGCACAATGAATTTCAGATATATCACACCGACTGTTATCACGGGGGCTTTATTTATAGGGATAATCTCAGATAAAATGATTTCACATAAAACCAGAACCGCTGAAATCATGATATATATTACAGAAGTAATGACACTGCTGTTTGCAGTTCTTACAATAATTATCTATCTCGCCGTCGGCTGTTTACCCGAATAGCATAAAACAAAAGACCTGTGGATTCATTTCTGACCACAGGTCTTTTTTTATCAATTATATATTCTTTCCGAGTTCATAGGCTTTTTCGGGATAATCGGTCTTTTTCAAAGCGTCAACATCACCGCAGTCCACACCGATAACCGTGCCTGCAATTTCCCATTCAAGAAAACCTGCCATTCCTCTGAAAGATGCAACAGCACCTTCAGCCGATTCCATAGTATTATCAGCCATTGTTACCATGAGTGCAGTTTTCTTATTGCCGTGAAGTGCTGAATCGTTTGCATAAAAACGGTCTATTACTGTGCGAATCTGTGCATTCATCGCATAATAATAAATCGGAGTTACAAACACAACTGCATCTGCCGTAAGAAGAACGGGATTAAGTTCTTCCATGTCATCTTTAAACGCACAGCCTGTGTCCGTATTATGACATTTTTCACACGCAATACACGGATGTACCTTTTTAAATGCTGAATCAAACCGACAGACTTCATGTCCCGATTCTTCCGCACCTTTTATAAACTGCTCCGTTAAGAGTGCCGTTGTGCCGTTTTTATGCGCACTTCCTGTAATTACCAGTATTTTCATTATTAATCCTCCTGACTGTTTTTTATTATAATCCGATTGTACAGCTGAATAAGATAGCAGAATACATTTTCTGCTTTTCAGAATTATATTCTGCTAATTTTCTGTCAGTTTTACATACTCTCCTTTAAAATCTCTAAAATTTCGTCATGATTCAGTGTCTTGTAACCGCCATCGCAGATAAATGAACCGTCTGCGATACCGTCAAGCATATCCTCAGTTACACCAAGCTCACTGATGTTCATGACAAGTCCGATTTCCTTCATCCATGCTTCCATTGCACATAATCCCTCAGAGGCTGTTTGTTCGTCTGTCTTTCCGTCAGGGTTAACACCCCACACATTTACGGCAAAACGTCTGAATTTTTCAAGACCATACGGCATTATATGGCGGTAATATGCCATTGAAACAGCAGAAAGTGTCATGCCGTGCGTTGCGTCAGTGTATGCACCTACTGACTGACCAATCATATGAACCATCCAGTCAGTCGTTTTTCCCTTTGCTACCATTGTATTCAACGCCCATGTAGCTATCCACATAATATTACTGCGTGCTTCATAATCTTCGGGATTTTTCACCGCAATACGTGAGCTGTGAATAAGAGACTTCATAAGTCCTTCCATTACATAATCAGAAGTGCAGTCATCAGAATCGGAAAAATACTGCTCTGTAATATGATTCATAATATCATAAAACCCTGCCGTCATCTGATATTCAGGCAGTGTGAAAGTATATACCGGATTCAGAATTGAAAACTTCGGGAAAACGTTTTCCCCGAAAACATGACCTATTTTAAGCTTTGTTTCGTGATTTGTAATAACCGCACCGCCGTTCATCTCCGAACCTGTTCCGACCATTGTAAGAATACAGCCGACAGGAATAATCTTATTATCCACATCTTCCATACGCAGATAATACTTTTCCCACGGGTCATCTTCACAATAAACCGATACAGACAACGCTTTTGCGTAGTCACATACAGAACCACCGCCTACGGCAAGAATCAGGTCAATATTATTTTCCCTTGCCAGTTTACAGCCCTCATAAAGCTTATCAACTGTCGGATTCGGCATAACTCCTGAAAGCTCAACGATATTCTTTCCGCAGTCAGTAAGTATTTTAACTACGTCGTCGTAAATACCCGACTTCTTTATTGAACCTCCGCCGTAAGTAAGCAGAACGTTTTTACCGTAAGCGGCAAGTTCCTCAGCGAGATGCTGTAATGAATCCTTTCCGAAATGGATACGTGTGGGATTGCAGTAAGTAAAGTTTCCTAACATAAATATTTCCTCCTTAAAATCACAGATTTCATAAAAATTTCTTTTCGTCCAGAATTTTAATGACCTTTGACGGATTTCCGACAACAACAGCATAGTCGGGAACATCCTTTGTAACAACAGAACCTGCCCCCACGACAGCATATTTTCCTACGCATACACCCGGAAGAATTGTAGCTCCAGCCCCAATCCATGCACCCTCTTTTATAAGAACAGGTTTGCAGGTCAGTATCATTCTTTCATAAAGGTCATGGTTATTTGATATCAGCTGAGCATTTGCCGCAATCTGCACATTATCTTCAATTGTTATCCCTCCACGTGCCATAAAAAGAACGTTGCCATTAATAAAAACATTTTTTCCGATTCTTATATTTTCGGGACAAGCCATTGAACTGAACGGAGCAGATATAAAACTACCCTCCCCTATATTTCCTCGGAACAGTTCTTTTAAAAGTTCCATGTACTTTGGTGTTGTCGGCATAGTGTGATTTAGTTCAAAAAGAATCTCCCTGTTTTTCTGTGCCTCTTTTATAGATTCGGGACTTTGTAATCTGAGGTCAGCCCTTATTTCTTCACATTCCATTTGTTTTGTCCTCCTGTCATGTGAGACATTATATTTTTTATACTTCTATTATAACATTCAAAGCTGGCTACAAGTCAAGTATATTTCCGAAATTTTCATATTATGCACAAAAATATAGTATCATTTTGTGT
>CAMWVV010000174.1 GCA_947177755.1 uncultured Ruminococcus sp.
AAATGAAAAGTCAAGCAATATGTAAAAATGTTCTGTACACACGCACTATATATTATTAGACGTATCAATATTCAATTTCTCGCACAAAAAATAAAAAAAAGACGGTATTTTTTAATACCGCCTTTAATGTCATCTACATCTGTTACATGGGATTCTGAATATTCTTGAAGAACTTATCTGCGGCGGCAGACTGTTTGTCATTATCCCGTTATATACTATCCTTACACGGTCATTGACATTTATCCCACATACACAGGAAGTATTTACAATAACGTCCTGTTCGGTTTTATTATCATGTACAAGCAGACTGTCATTATTTACTTCGAGTACAGTAGCACACATAACCATAAATTATCACCTCAGAATTATATTATGCGTTTATTTTACTTTGTGTGCAGAATAATTTGACAAAGAAAATAAAATGTGCTATAATATCGCCGACTGAAAGTAAAGGAGAGTAAAATAAATAATATGAGTAAAATATATGTTGTTGAAGATGACAAATCAATCCGTACAGAACTTGCGGAACTTCTGAAAAATGCAGGATATGAAGCTGAATGTCTGACAGATTTTTCTGATTCAAAGCGTCATATAATTGAATCAGAATCAGACCTTATTCTGCTTGACATAAATCTTCCGTCTGTAAACGGTGAAACGCTTCTTAAAGAAATCCGCCGTGAAACCGATACACCTGTTATAATGGTGACAAGCAGAACATCCGAAACCGATGAAGTGCTTTCTATGAGCTACGGTGCGGACGACTATATCACAAAACCTTATAATCCGACTATTCTGCTTCTGAGAATTTCAGCTGTGCTGAAACGTTCGTCAAAGGAAAATATAAAGACTTCATACAGGAATTTGCAGGTAAACACAGCAAAGGGAAGTCTTTCGGACGGTACTGACGAACTTGTCCTCACAAAAAACGAGATGATTATTTTTCAGCTTCTTCTTGACCGTCAGGGACAGATAGTTTCCCGTGACGACCTTATGACTACTCTGTGGGACAATGAAGAATATATAAACGACAACGCACTTACTGTAAATATAAGCCGTCTGCGTTCAAAACTCTCGGACTTCGGCTGTGAGAACGCCATAGAAACACGCAAGAAACAGGGGTATATACTGATATGAATTTCAGAAAATTTTTAGCGGATAAATTTATTCCTGTTGTTATAAGCTTGTGTGCGTGGCTCATAATATGGGATTTTCTCTCGGCATTTCACATAAAATCGGGACAGATATTTATAATAGGCATCATATATTTTACTGCCGATATTATAAAAACGTTATGGGAGTACTTCAGGCGGAAAACATTCTATACAACTCTCGTATCAGATACAGAAACCCTTGACAAGAAATATCTGCTCTCGGCAATGACCGAATCCCCCGATTTCTATGAAGGACAGATTTTTTATGAAATTCTTTGTGAAACAAACAAGTCAATGTGCGACAATGTAGCTGAATACCGCCGTCATTCAACCGAATTTCAGGAATATATAGAATTATGGGTACATGAAGTAAAACTGCCTGTTGCAAGTTTACTGCTGATGTGCCACAATAATCCCGAAAAAAGTGAAAAATATTCCAAACAGCTAAGGCGTATTGATGAGTGTATTGAAAATGTCATGTATTACGTCCGCAGTGAAAACGCAGAAAAAGACTATTTAATAAAGGAAGTTTCACTGAAACGTGCCTTTAACGCATCTGCCGTGAAAAACCGTGAGGAACTACAGCAGAGAAACGTTGTTCTGAAAACAAAAAATCTTGACATTACCGTTATGACCGACAGCAAGTGGCTTGAATATATTATGGGTCAGATTATCGGAAACAGCATGAAGTACTTTTCCGACGACCGTGAACCCGAAATTAATATATATTCCGTCGAAACTGACGATAATGTAATACTTCATATGCGTGACAACGGTATAGGAATACCCACATCTGATTTACCGTATATCTTTGAAAAATCCTACACTGGCGAAAACGGTCGCACACACGCAAAATCTACGGGAATGGGTCTGTACATTATAAAAAAGCTCTGTGAAAGTCTCGGGCATGATGTAAAAGCCGAATCAGTACAGAATGAATTTACAGATATAATCATAACATTCGGAAAAAATAATTTTATTAAATTCAAGTAACATTACAAAATTGTAATGTTGTGTAATATTAAACGCAGGACAAATGAAAGTATTTGCTGTATAATTAAGTCATCAAAACAAGGAGGCTGAAAAATGGAATTATTAAAAATACAGCAAATCGAAAAATACTATGGCAGTAAGTCAAGTCTTACAAAGGCTATCAACGACATTTCTTTCACTGTCAGCAAGGGTGAGTTTGTGGCAATAATGGGAGCTTCGGGAAGCGGTAAGACTACCCTGCTCAACTGCATTTCAACCATAGACAGAGTGACGGCAGGTCACATCTACCTCGAAAACACTGACATAACAACTCTGAAAGGCAAACAGCTGAATCAGTTCAGACGTGAAAAACTCGGCTTTATCTTTCAGGATTTCAATCTGCTCGACACCCTCACGGCTTACGAAAATATCGCCCTTGCTTTGTCGATACAGAAAGTAAATCCCGCAGAAATCGACAAAGCTGTGAAAAATGTCGCACGTCAACTGGATATTACAGGAGTTTTGCAGAAATATCCTTATCAGATGTCGGGCGGACAGAAACAGCGTATAGCCTCAGCAAGAGCAATTATCACAAATCCGAAATTAATCCTTGCCGACGAACCAACAGGAGCGTTGGACTCAAAGTCAGCTAAAATGCTACTGGAACGTTTCAACTATCTCAATTATGAACACGACGCAACTATTATGATGGTTACGCACGACAGTTTCACGGCAAGTTATGCATCCCGTGTTCTGTTCATAAAGGACGGAAAACTTTTCCACGAAATAAGTCGTGGCGACGACAACCGCAAGCAGTTTTTTGACAAGATAATAGATGTTGTCACACTTCTGGGAGGTGACGTTAACGATGCTCTTTAAACTCTCTCTCAGCAATATCAGAAAAAGTTTCCGTGACTACGCCATATATTTCTTTACACTTATAATAGGCGTTGCAGTGTTCTATGTATTCAACGCTATAGGGGAACAAACAGCATTTCTGAAAGTCTCAGAGAATACCAATGAGATTATAAACCTTCTTAAAAATATGCTCAATGGTATAAGCGTATTTGTTTCAATAGTTCTCGGACTGCTTATTGTATACGCAAGTCGTTTTCTTATGAAACGCCGAAACAAAGAGTTTGCATTGTATCTGATATTAGGTATGGGCAAAAGTAAAATTTCCGCAATTCTGCTCATAGAGACTATCATTATCGGACTTGGTTCACTTGGTGTAGGTCTGCTTATCGGAATAGGACTGTCACAGCTTATGAGTACGGTTGTTGCAAACCTGTTTGAAGCCGATATGACTGAATATACTTTTATGGTATCAAGTGAGGCAATTATAAAGACCGCTATATATTTTGGTATTATGTATCTTGTTGTTATGTTTTTCAACAGTTTCATGATAAGCAAGTGCAAGCTTATAAATCTGTTGCAGTCGGGAAAGAAGTCCGAAAAACTCAAACTAAAGAATCCTGTACTTTGTGTACTTATATTCATAATTTCCGCCTGTGCGTTGGGATATGCTTACTATACAGCAGGCTGGAAAACCAGTAACATGAGTACGGAAAAACTCGTTAAACTGATAGCTACAGGTGCGGTATCAACATTTCTTATATTCTGGTCTGTATCGGGTATGATGTTAAGGGTTGTAATGTCAATGAAAAAGACCTATTACAAAGGTCTTAACAGTTTCACATTCCGACAGATAAGCAGTAAAGTCAACACAACAGTAGCATCAATGACCGTTATATGCCTTATGCTTTTCGTGACTATCTGTACATTGTCATCAGCGTTTTCAATAAGAAACTCAATGAATGCCAACCTCAAAGAAATGTGTCCTGCTGATTATGAATTGTGCTTTGCTGAATACGATAATCAAAATTACCAGTACTATCATGTAGATATTATAGAAAAAGCCCATGAATATGGATACAATTTTGAAGAAGATTTCAGTGAATACGTTCATTTCCATAACTACAAAGATGATAACTTTACTTTTGCTGACTCTCTCGGTAGTCACCTTGAAGAAATATCACAACAATACAGATTTATGGACTATGAAGCGTGTGAAGATATTGTCAGACTTAGCGACTATAACGCTCTTATGCGACTTTATGGCAGAAAAGAAATTACACTCAATGAAAATGAATTTGCTTTAATGTGTGATTTCAAGAGCATAAAGTCTATAAGAGACAAAACACTCAAAACGGACAAGGAAGTAACAATTTTCGGACATACCCTCACAACAAAGTATGATGAATGTCAGGACGGCTTTATAGATATATCGTCACAACATATAAATGCTGGATTTTATGTTGTCCCCGACAGCGTTGTTGACGAAAACCACGCAAGAATAGATTTTCTCATAGGCAATTACAACGCAGGAACAAAAGAAGAAAAACAAGCCATTGAAGATAAAATCAACAATAAATACAAAGATTTCTTCAAGGACTATACATCATCTGTCAATGACAGAAATGTCGGTTATAGTTATTCCATGAATACAAGAATTGACATCGCAGAAGCTACTATAGGTCTTGGTGCAATGGTTACATTCATAGGACTGTATATTGGTTTAATATTCCTTATTTCATGTGCTGCAATACTCGCTCTTAAACAACTCTCCGAGAGCGTTGACAGCATTTCAAGATATGAAATGTTACGCAAAATAGGTGCAGAAGAAAGCGACATATCAAAGTCTCTTTTCAGACAGACAGGTATATTTTTCCTCCTTCCGCTACTTCTCGCCTGCGTACATTCAGTATTCGGCATGAAGTTCGCAACATTTATACTTGAAACTTTCGGTACAGAAAAACTCGCTGAATCAATAGGTTTCACATCAATTATGATACTGCTGATTTACGGCGGATATTTCCTGATAACATATCTTTGCAGTAAGTCAATTATAAAAAGCCATAAATAATAAAAAACATAGTAC
>CAMWVV010000175.1 GCA_947177755.1 uncultured Ruminococcus sp.
TTTTTATTTTACTTTGATTGTTTGGATTGTGTCAAGTTTTATTGTAACATATCACAAGCACGGTATTGTGTGGGTACAAAAATTGAAAACCCACACAATACAATGCTTGCAAGTGGACACCCCTTGGACCCCGATTTTGAAAACAGACAAAGAAAAGAAAACAGAAAAATGGAAGATAAAAATAAGCGTAATCAGTATTTGAAAATAAGAGTAAGTCAGACAGAAATGGATGCTATCAAAAAGAAGTTTCAGAACAGCGGAATGAAAACACTCAGTGGATTTGTCCGTGCTATGATTTTCGAGGGCTATATCGTTCAGATTGACGAAAACGAGATTCACGCAATCTATAAACTTGTTGGATACATCGCTAACAGCATTAATCAGATTGCACTTCGAGTAAACCGCACGGACCATATTTATGCAAAGGATATTGAGGATATAGAGTCCAGATTAAATATGCTCTGGCAACAGCTTCACTTTTTGAATGACAAGATTTTACAGATGAAGCGTTGACTGATAATCGTTCAAATGAAAATGATGTATCCTGCACAGGAATTATCACAGTTATTCTACAAAGTTTAATTCTTAAACAACTTTTCTCGAAATGATAATGTCCACTGATGGCGAGGAACGTGACCTAGCAGATTGCATTTACATTCAACTCATATATGGGTTTACTAATTTGGCGGTTACAAAATGATGCAACCGCCAATTAATTATTATTTATCCAATAAAATCAGAATAATTTTTTCCAAATCATCAAATCCTATAAAAGTATCGCTGTTTGCATTAATGACTCTAAGCAAATATCCCAGTTCCTGCGGAGATAAAAGGTCAAAAATATTCACTTGCGATTCAATATTTTCTTTTGCTCTCTCATTCAGTCGTTTGATGATTGAAATTAACAATTCATTCCCCTCAGACGTTCTGTCAAAGTTTCTTTAGAAAAGCTGTGCATACAAACTGATAATATTATAAAAGGAACGCTTATCAATACAGAAACATAAGCCGTTGTAAATAATGCCGGGAATCTGAATGCCATATAAAATGCACCATTATTATAAAGAATAGTACTAAGTAAATATCCGAAGAGCGTTCCCACAGTCAGCGTTAAAGCTAAGGTCACGCCTATCAGCAATATACTTTCACCGAGAATCATTTTACGTATCTGTCTCCTGCTCATACCTATGGATTCAAGCATTGCAAGTTCCTGCTTTCTGGTAACAATACTTGTAATCAGCATATTTATCATACTCAGAATGCTGAACATCATAATGAAAACTGCAAGTCCGCTTATCGCACCAAAAATCTGATTAGCATATTCATTGTACCGCTGAGTTCTTTCCTGTAAGGTTTCCATATAAAGTTTCGAACGTTCAGCTGTAAACAATTCAAGCTGTTCACCCACTTCAATTTCCTTTTCGGAATTTACGGAAATCAACAGCTTGCTGTTCAGACTGTCATATGAAATCCAGCTGTCTACAGCATTTTCAGGGAGTACAAACCAACCTTCAGGGTCATTTTTCAAGTTGAATTTGTCTCCGAGAATACCGAGGACTTCAACCTGTTTTTCAGCCATTTTCTCACCGTCATAATAGTGAAATATCAACTTATCTCCGACTGAAAATTTCCAGCCATAAATCTCATCAGCTATATCATTACCTGCCACAAGTATATAGTTTCCGCTTGTAAGTCTGTCATAATCTGCTGTCCCCTCGTCAAGATATTCAGCTATCGTTTCTGTCTGCTCTCCGGAAAGCAACATAATTGTATCGTCGTTTCCGTACTCCTCTTTCTGTGGAAAGTCAAACTTAATACCAAAATTTTTTACCTCCCTGACAGTTTCAACGCCGTCAATTGCCTTAATCTGTTCGACGAAATCTTCATTAATCGGATTTTTACTTTGAATACCACTCATACCGTTTTCGTCAAGTTCTATTGCACTATTTGAAATCCCGATAACAAACTCCGCATCTCTGAAATCGCCCTGACGTGCGAAACCATTCTTGTCAAAAGATGTCATATATGTTGCCGCCGTAATAAAAAGAATACCACCCAATCCCAAAGACATAAGTGTTGATACCGCTTTTTTACGGTTTCTGGAAAAATTCATCATACCCATTCCAAAAGGAGTAAGATTATGGCATTCATATTTACCGGATTTCTGTTTCATATCGTCCTGTGGTGTATAGTACAGAGCCTCTGCAGGAGAAACCGTCGAAGCTATTTTTGCCGGTTTATACACAGAAATCATTGTGATTATATAAATCAAAGTACATACCAGAGCGAATATCCACAGAGTATTAAGCCATCTCCAGCCATCCTGATTTATTATGTACCCTGCAATTCCACCGATTAAAAGTCCTACAGGTGCGGAACGGATAAACAGATTTCTTCCCTCATGAGATACAAATTTTTTAATCTGATTTTCAGTCATTCCTATTGTACGAAGCTGTCCGAACTGCTGAATCCTGCCGACAACAGATATATAGAAAACACCATAAATTACCAGTATGCACGCAAGCAGAATAACGAATCCGACAATCATCTCGATTATAATTATCTGAGAATCCGGAGTAAGCATATCAAGAAACGCTTTTGTCGGATTGATATATTTATGTTCAATGCCTGCTCCCTCACCAATCCGATAAATCATTTCTTTGCAGTCGTTTTTACTCATATGTTCTGTACCGTAGAATTTTGCATACAGTTCATAGGGACTATTTTTTAACTGACTGCCGTTTTCTGCATATTCCTGTGAAAAGAAAACAGCATACTGTTTTGCATTATCGCTGCTCTTTAGTATTCCTGATACAATTAAATGCTCTTTTGTACCGTCACAAAACGTCATATCAAATTTGCTTCCAATAACAGACTCTATGTTAAGTTTTTTCATCATTCCTTCAGTAACGGCAACCTCGTTTATTTGCTCAGGAAGTCTTCCGGATTCGAGTTTGCCGATTTGTATCTTATCCGAAAGTTCGCTGACATAATAAGGTATTACATCAAAATCCTCCTGCGGTGATACCTTACCTGTTTTAACAGTAACACTGTATGAAATCTCCTCTACAGACTTAAGTCCGGCAAGCTGTTCTTTTGTTAGATTATAAAATCCTGCTTGCTGAATGTGAGAAAGCTGTTCCTTGTTTACTGTGCTGTCCGCTGCACCGAAAAGAAGAATTACCGATAGCAAAGCCGTTGCAAGAACAATAGTAATAACTACAAAAATATTGCGTAACTTTCCAGATTTCAGGCTCTGCCTTGCCATAAGAGAAATAGTCTGCTTCTGTATTTTATTCATGTTTCCGCACCTCTTCCGTCACATATTTTTCCGTCTTCAATACGTATTTGTCTGTCAGCTTTTTCCGCAATTTCGGGATTATGGGTAATCATGATAATAGTCTGCTGAAATTTTTCGCTTGTCAGTCTGAGCAGGTCTATAACTTTGTCTGTTGTTTTGCTGTCCAGATTTCCAGTAGGTTCATCAGCAAGAATAATTGCAGGCTTTGAAATCAGCGCACGGGCAATAGCAACTCTCTGTTGCTGACCACCCGACATATGACTTGGATATTTTTTCAGTTTACCGTCAAGCCCAAGAAAATAAGCTATTTCATTTAACAGTTCCTTATCTTCCTTTTTTCCATCAAGACGAATGGGCAGTACAATGTTTTCGTATGCAGTCAGGTATGGAATAAGATTATAGTTCTGAAAAATAAAACCTATTCTCTTTCTGCGAAATACGGTAAGTTGTTCCTCCGTCATATTTTCAAGGTGATTTTCCTCAATCGTTACATTGCCTGAGGTTGGAACATCAAGCCCTCCCAGTATATTCAGAAGAGTGGATTTTCCGCTTCCCGAAGTACCAATAATGGCAATAAACTCGCCATTTTCTATTGATACGCTTACATCGTCCAGTGCTTTTACAAGGCTCTCGTCCTTTCCGTAATATTTTTTCAGATTAGTTGCATTCAATATATTCATTGCAATTCCTCCTATGTTTTTTTGATGCTTTTATCTTATCACACCATAGAAACATTTACAACAGATAGCGCAAAATCTAATACTAAGATTGCAAAATCTAACAAAAAAGCCTGCCACTTAATCTGCGGAAGGCTTTCTTTCATATGAAACGGGTATTAAAATTTTGAGTGTATACTTTCTGTCTGTACAGTTTGACGTGCATTCTCCATCGTACTTTTCCACAGCCTTTTTTATATTCCCTACTCCAAAACCATGAAGAAATTTATCCTCTTTTGTAGTTCTGAATTTTTCTTTTGGCGTATCAGGACAAGTATTTTCAATCACTATCATTACAAAACTATGGACTATTCCGGCTTTTATAATCACTGCTCTGTCTTCTTTTGGAAGTTTTTCTGTGGCTTCCAAAGCATTATCAATACTATTTCCGAAAATTGTGCTTATATCAAGTGGTTCAATAAACTGCACCTCAGAAAAATCAACTGTTGCCGAAAAATCAATATCCTTTTCTCTCGCCATACGTGATTTTTCTTTAATAATAACATCTAAAATATCACTGCCTGTGTGCATATAGTCCTCATAATCTGAAATCTCCATACGAAGTTTTTTTGCGATTTCTTTTGCAGAATCTGTACCGCTCTGATTTTCAAGTACGAGTAAATGATTTTTCATATCATGATAGATACTTCTGATACGCTCTTCCTCCTGTATCTTTTCTTCATAATATTTATGCTTCTTCTTAATGGTCTGTAGCTGATACGCCGTAAGTACTGAATCTGCGATATATAATGTAAGATACAGACAGGAAAAAATGGTAATTATACCCGACAGGCAAATCGGATAGCCCATCCATGAATTTTCAGGCATAAAATTAAGTGTAACCAGCACAGCTATAAATACAGATAAACATACGCCGTCAATCATGAACCACATTTTTTTATTAAGCAAGGATATTGATTTTATATTTTTGCGTTTCAATATCTGCCATATTGAGAACCATATCACCGGTGCGACTGCCAATGATATTGTATGTATCAGGGTAC
>CAMWVV010000176.1 GCA_947177755.1 uncultured Ruminococcus sp.
TATTCCATTATACCACTTTTTTCTCACTTTGAAAAGATACTGAACAGGCTCTAAGAATATCACGGAGCGAGTTTGACGGCTCTGCATACATTTCATAGGCGAGCTTTAACGCTCCTGCCTGTTCCGGTGGAACAAGTACAGAACCTTTTTTACCATTCACAGTCATACGCTGAGTTGTATACCCGAAAGCCATCGTACCACCCTGATAAAATCCAGTTTCACGACCTCTTGTGTTGTATGCATCAGCAACTCTGCCTGCAATTGTTTCTCTCTCAAACTCCGCAAAGTTCAGTAGGTTGTTACGCATCATTCGTCCTTCTTTGGTGCTTGTATTAAAGGGTTCAGAAAGGGAATAAACGCTTACACCCAATTTGTCAAGTTCCTCAGAAACGTTCAAATAGTCACGCAGATTACGGCTGAAGCGGTCATATTTTTTCACTATGATACGGCTTATAATTCCATCACGAGCATCGCTCATCATCTGCTGAAACGCAGGACGGTGTTCAGTATCTTTTCCTGAAAAGCCATTGTCGCAGTACAGGCGGTACAAGCAGTCCTCACCTATATATCTGATACAATCCTCCTTCTGCGATTCAATGGACAGCGAATTGTTGTCTCTATCCGCTACGGAACGGCGGACATAAATTGCCGTCACACCATTGTTGTTTACGATTTTCTTTTTCATCATCGACCTCCGATTTCCTGCAATCGTACAGCCGATTTTGCTACATATTCATTATAGCGCAAACCGGCTGTCATTGCAAGTGATTCTGCAAAAATAATTATTCCGGTTTGTGCTTTGTAAGAATGTCATATATGTGATTTATTTTCTCCTGACGAATTACTTCGGGAACATTTTCAGGATAATTTATCTTCACACTGATACCCGAATCCGTGACGTACTCAACCGATTTTGCAGTATCGGAAGTCTTTAATATCTGGTTTTTCATAGCTTCTTTTCTCCATTTCGGAACGGCTTTGCTTTCTCTTTTTTCTTGCCGTTGAATTTTTCTGTAAATCAATTATAGCGCATTGAAATGAAAAAGTCCAGCCGTAATTCTGACGAAATTCCAGTTGAAATTTAAAATTCCGTTCCGCATATTGCACAGATTAAAAAATACTCCTGTTTTTCGGAGTATAAGATTTCAAAACCAAAATGCCATTCAGAGACTCCGTGGAAAAGTAGCAAGCTCGGTATCCTGTGGGACACTTTTTTCAAAACTGCCCACCCGATACATACTTGTCAGGGAAATTTCCCTGAGACCCTTGATTCAAAAAACAGACGAAATTTTACGAAAAAATTTCTTTGAATAACGAATAAAATAAATGATTTTTCAGAACAATTTCTGATACAAAAATAGAGGTCAGAAAATCATTATGAATGGGTAAAAAATCAGAAAAATCATTCGTGAAAATCCAAGCTGAAATTTGAATTTTATGAAGTCAAAAAAACAGCTGTCGACCATGATGATTTTTTCATCAGATACTGACAGCATGATATTAAAATTGACCATAATTTTAATCATTGATTTTAAATTTTTCGTTCTCGTGTGGATTGCATCAACGGGAATATTTTCCGAACCTAAATAACGCATCACAAGCAATCATATTGCTTACAAAATATACCATTCAGGACAGCAACGATTTGAAAAAATTTGACTCACTGAAAAAGAAAAATAGGTTGGTTTCACGTTACTGAAAAACAAGCCTGTTTGTGATGAATTGAAAATGATTTCCGGACTTAAAAAAATCTGAAGAAATCAGGTTCAGCAAAAAAGGAAGAATAATCAGCATGAATAAATTTTCCATAAAAAGACTTGACAAAAAGCCTTTCATGTGATAGAATAGTAACTGCGAGATTACAATTAAATACACACAAAAGGCTTGTTTTGTCTTATGACTATATCATTATATCATAAGATTTCAGATTTGTCAAGTCTTTTTTAGGCATGGCAAAATTTTTTTTGCTTTTTGCGTGTAAGTTGTAGTTTGCTATATCTTTTAAAAAGGAGTATTGCAAATGAATGACGATTTTAGAAAAATCAAGCCGTTTCTGCTTGATTATGTGAACGAAATCACACAGCCATCACGTAACGGCGGAAAGAATCAGTACATATGCCCGTTATGTGGCAGTGGGACAGGCTCTCACCGTTCGGGAGCGTTTACGGTCTATCCCGACACTGACAGATATTGTTGTTTTGCGTGCGATGCAAAAGGTGATATTTTCGACTTGTACGGAGCAATGAATCATATCAGCGATAAAGGAACTGTAATCAGGGAATTAAAGTCGAAATACGGAATAATTTCCGCATCACAGCCGATACGACAGAAAAAACAATCCGCAAAAACCGTACAGCCCAAAACTAAAAAAAATTATACTACATTCTTTGAACTCGCTGAAATGCATCTTCCGGAAACAAATTACCTGACAAACAGAGGCATTTCAATGCAGACTCAACGTAAATTCCATTGCGGATATATCGCTGATTTTACGTACAAGAACAATCAGTCAACGCCAGCAGTAATAATTCCGACTTCAGACTACTCTTTCACGTGGCGGAGTACAGCCGAGAACATCAAACAGAAACGTGGAATAGTACGTCTTTTAAATTCCGTTGCTCTGACTTCCCCATACTGTTTTGTGGTCGAGGGAGAAATTGACTGCATGAGTATTGACGAGTGCGGATTTGCAAGTGTCGGCTTAGGTTCAACAAGTAATATTCGTAAAATATTTGACCATGATACTTCAAAGACCGTGCTTATTCTTGCTCTTGATAACGACCAGCGAGGTAACAAGACAACTGTTGACCTTATGAAATTGTGTGACGAGCATAAAGTGCCTTATATCATCGCTCAGAATGACATATGGAATGACTGTAAGGACGCTAACGAACTTCTTATGAAAGACCGTGCAAGGCTTATAACGAGCCTACAGACACATTCAGAGCGTGCTACAACGCTTGATAAAGACCAATGGTTTCGATATGTGTGTGAACGTCAGGAGGCTAATTCCGACTGGAGAGGCAGTTTGATACGTAACCAGTCCAATAATGTCGTTAAGAACAACATGGAAAATCTTGAAATCATATTCCTGAATGACCTGAGATACAGCGGAAAAATCGAGTTTAATGAACTTACACAGATGCGTACTCTTGACCGTCAGGACTGGAGGGACGTTACCGAAAACAGAATAAAACTGCATCTTGAAAAAGAATATTCACTTATTACGTCAATAAACAGCATCAATCAGGTTTGCAGTATCATCGCTGATGACCATTCATATCACCCGATAAAAGAGTATCTAGAGGCTGTTCAGTGGGACAGAATACCCCGTCTGAAAGGCGTATTTTCGGACTTTTTAGGGGCAACCGATAATATTTATACCCAGTCAGTAGCCGTCGTGACGTTTGTCGGAGCAGTTGCGAGAGTTTTTGAACCCGGTGTTAAATTCGATACGTGTACGGTTCTTGTTGGAAAACAAGGTGCGGGTAAATCAAAATTTATCGGAAAAATAGCCGTAAATCCCGAATGGTTCACCGACGGCGTGACCACTTTCGACGGCAAGGACTTCTATGAAAGCATTCAAGGCAAGTGGATTATTGAGTTAGGCGAGGGAACGGCGTTTCAGAAATCCATTAAGGAACGCAGTAAACAAGCAATTGCGAGCCAGCATGATTTTTACCGCAAGCCTTACGGAAGAAATCCTGAACAACGTCCCCGACAGTGTGTTTTCCTCGGAACTACAAATAATTACGACTTCCTGAAAGATGAAACAGGTGACCGCCGTTACTATCCGATAGACGTTAATATTTCAAAAGCCACTAAGAATATCGACAAAGACCTTACTCCTGAATATATCGCTCAGTTGTGGGCAGAGGCTTTATACATCTACAGAAACGGTCAGAGCATATATATTCAGGACAGCCAGGTGCTTGCCTTAGCAGAACAGGAACAACGCAAACACTTCGATGAAAGCCCGTTGCAGTCGGATATATTTAATTTCCTTGAAATTCCCATTACTACAGACTGGTATAATGAAAGTCTGGATGTAAGGCGTGACTATATCAATGGGTATCAGAACGGTAACACATCGGCAGGAGCTTACAGGCGTGATCGCATTTCCGTCAAGGAAATAGCTTGTGAATTGTATGGCTATGAACTTAATCAGGTTATCGAAAGACACTTTTCGTTAGAGATAGCAAGAACACTTACAGCTTTAGGCTGGAATAAATCTGGTAAAGTAGAACGTCTTAATATTTACGGACTTCAAAGAATGTTTTATTTACATTAAAAAATTTCCCCTTGGATATATTCCAAGGGAGATTTTTTTGAATTTATTCTTGTTACAATGTTACAAAGTGTTACAAACTTTTTAGACTTTGTAACAGACTTTGTAACAAGATTTTTTCCCAATAAATAGCTATTATTTATATGTTTGTTACAATGTTACAAAAAATACACTAAAACTTTTTTCCTAATATAACATTGGTTTAACCGATGTTATGTGCGACCTAAATATATAGAAAACTTTGTAACATTTGTAACAGACTTTTAAATTTCAGCTTAATACAGCCGGAAAATTGTGTTACAAAAGTTTGTAACATTTCACGACGTTTTTGAATAAAACGTCTATTAAATTGACTTTTTCGACGTTACCAGTGTATATGTCGTGTGAAAAAAACACCGGTTAAACCAATATTACCCATGTTACGAAACAGCGGTAAAAAGTGCCTGTATACTTGTATGACAATATATTGAATAAGTATAAAAAATCCCACCTGAACGCATCAGATAGGATTTTATGCCTGCTCCGGCGTGGGATTACACCAAGGGAAATTATTGTAAACTATTCCTTTAGAGTAACTATTTTAGTGCATCAGATTATACAGCCTCTGCTATTTTTACGAACTAGTGTATTGACACAATGAAAATTAATCTAAAGAAGGATAGAGAGAGGCAGCTTGATTCTGGCATTATCAGAAGTAAACTGCCAGTCAACCACAGAGTGATTAT
>CAMWVV010000177.1 GCA_947177755.1 uncultured Ruminococcus sp.
AAATAAAGAGCGGAGGTTTTTTATGAGAAACGAGAGAATAGGCGATTATTTGGTTAGACAGGGACTGATTAATCAGGAACAGCTTATGAAGGTTCTTGAGGTTCAGAAAGAGTCCAACGGCTCAAAGAAGTTCGGTGACGTTGTTGTCGAACTCGGCTTTATGTCTGAAGTGAATTTCACCAAAGCACTTGCCGGAAAAATGAGGGTACAGTATGTTGATATTGATACCGTTGAAATCAGTTCAGAGGCAGTCAACAAAGTGCCTGAAGCACTTGCAAGAAAGCATACTGTAATTGCTATTGCAATTACAGGAAAAAGACTTACTGTGGCTACAAATGACCCTGTAAACTTTATCGTCCTTGAGGAAATCAAGGTTTCAACGGGTATGGACTGCGTGCCTGTACTTGCAACCACAACGGGCATCAACAAGGCTATCGGTAAAAACTATTCAATGCAGAATGTTGACAGCGTTGTTGACAGTCTTGTTGCTATGAACGGCGGAGATAACGGTAATATGGAGGACGAGGAGTCCAAGGACAGAGTAGAGAGCGCTCCTATCGTTAAGCTTGCTACCACGATTATTGAAAATGCTTACAGAGCTGACGCAACCGATATTCATATTGAACCGTTTAAAACATATACAAGAATACGTATCCGTGTAAACGGCGACCTTGTTGAACTCATGAACGTATCAAGTGCGGTACACAGTGCATTGACTACACGTCTTAAGCTTATCAGCGGTATGAATATTGCTGAAAAGAGAGTACCGCAGGACGGACGTTTCACGCAGGTTGTAGATGGTACGACACTTGATGTCCGTGTGTCCTCGCTCCCGATGGTAAACGGTGAAAAGATAGTTATCCGTATTCTTTCAACAGGACAGATTGCACTGCGTAAGATTACCGACCTCGGTATGTCGGATTACAACTATCAGCTTTTTGAATCAATGCTACGTGTTCCTCACGGCGTTATCCTTGTAACAGGTCCTACAGGTTCAGGTAAAACAACCACGCTTTATGCCGCACTCGGTGAACTTGCAAAGCCTAATGTAAACGTTATCACAGTTGAAGACCCTGTAGAAAAAGCTATTGACGGTATCAATCAGTGTCAGGTAAACACAAAGGCGGGCATGACCTTTGCCGCCGCACTCCGTTCAATTCTCCGTCAGGACCCTGACATTGTTATGATAGGTGAGATGCGTGATACTGAAACCGCAGACATTGGTATTCGTGCCGCTATCACAGGTCACCTTGTACTTTCCACACTTCATACAAATGACGCTGCTTCCACAGTTGTCCGTCTTATTGACATGGGCGTTGCGGCTTACATGGTTGCCACTTCCCTTATCGGCGTTATCGCACAGCGACTTATAAAGGTTCTTTGTCCTGCCTGCAAAACTCCGAGAATTTCCACTGAAGAAGAAAATGAGCTTATGGGAATTGAGCAGTCAATTCAGATTTATGACCCCTGCGGTTGTCCTGAGTGCAACAACACAGGCTACAGAGGCAGAACCGCTATTCATGAAATTATTCACTGTACCGCAAAGGTTTCGCAGATTATTGCAGCAGGCGGCGGTAAGGAAGATATTGAAGAAGCAGCAAGAAACAACGGTACAAAGCTTCTCCGTGACAACGCCGCAGAGCTTGTGGTTGCAGGTCAGACTTCTATCGATGAACTTGTAAGAACAACATTCTCAGTATAATAAAAAATATAATCAGGGAGGTTATAATAATGGGAATAATTGAAATCAACAGAATACTTGACGAGGTACGTCTTTTAGGCTGTTCCGACCTTCATTTTACATACGGAATTGCTCCTGTTGTACGTCTTAATGGTTCTCTCAGAACCATGCGGTCGCAGTATCCTGAAATGGACGAAGAGGAAATACTTGATGTCGTTCACCAGATGACGAACGAAACACAGCAGACCAGTGTAAACAATCATCATGATACTGACTTTTCTTTCCAGACAAGAAGCGGTTATCGTCACCGTGTAAACGTTTACTTCCAGAAAGGCAAGCCGGCAATCGCTATCCGTCTTCTCAGAAACGATATTCCTACTCTTGAAGACCTGTCGCTTCCACCGATTCTTGCAGATTTTGCAATGCGTCCACGTGGTCTTATACTTGTAACAGGTCCTACAGGTTCGGGTAAGTCAACAACTCTTGCAGGAATGATGGACTTTGTAAACCTTAACAGAAGTGCCCACATTATTACGGTTGAAGACCCTATCGAATACGTTCACGAACACAAGAGATGTATGATAAATCAAAGAGAAATAGGCGACGACGTTCCGAGCTTTGCCCTTGCTCTCCGTGCTGCTCTCCGTGAAGACCCCGATGTTATACTCGTAGGAGAAATGCGTGACTTTGAAACGATTCAGGCAGCTGTAACCGCAGCCGAAACAGGTCACCTTGTTATGAGTACACTTCATACGACAAGTGCTTCAGATACTATCAACCGTATTATTGACGTTTACCCCGAACATCAGCAAAATCAGATTCGTACACAGCTTGCAAACAACCTTGTAGCCGTTATTTCTCAGACACTTATTCCGAAAAAAGACGGTACGGGACGTATTGCAGTTCAGGAAATCCTCAATGTTACCGACGCTATTTCCGCAATGATTCGTGACAATAAAATTCACCTTATTCAGTCGGCTATCCAGACAGGTAAGCAGTCGGGAATGCAGTCACTCGACATGGAACTTGCCCGTCTTGTTCACGGTGGTGTTATCGGAGAAGTTGACGCTCTCGAAAAATGTCTTGACAAACAGGAATTTTATCGTTTCCTCGCTCAGCTTGGCGGTGCTGCAAAATAAGATGTATTCTTGGACGGACAGATTTTTGTCCGTCCTTTTAATTTATATAAATATACATAAAGTATAAAATAAGTTTGATTTTTGAATTTATTCATATAAAATTGTGCAAATTGACGAAAAATACAAAAAAAATCGCTGTTTTGAGGCGTGTATGTAAAAATTGACTGACAGAAAGGATTTTTTTTCAGAAA
The DNA here is from genome assembly GCA_947177755.1 of uncultured Ruminococcus sp. Classification (GTDB taxonomy): domain Bacteria; phylum Bacillota; class Clostridia; order Oscillospirales; family Ruminococcaceae; genus Ruminococcus. The sequence continues at coordinate 3,012 of CAMWVV010000177.1, forward strand.
GTATTGACATTTTATGAATTAAGTGCTATACTATTATTACAGGCAAAGGGTCAGGGACAAAATATTTGTCAATTGTGATTTGATTATCTGTACTGTCGCATAGTACAGGCTGAAACAAATAGTATATCCCTACCAGATTAAGTGCCGGTGACGGTTCGGCACAAAAAAAATTTTATTAAGGAGGTTTTCTCTTATGAAAACAACTAAGAAGGGTTTTACCCTTATTGAGCTCATCGTTGTTATTGCTATCATCGGTGTACTTGCTGCTATCCTCGTTCCTTCAATGCTCGGATATGTAAAGAAGTCCAAGATTCAGGGTGCTAACACTGCTGCTTCTACAATCATGAAGGCTGCTAACTCTGCTCTTACAGAGTTTGACGAAATGGACTGTGATCCGTCTGCTTTAGATGGTGATATTACACATAATGGTCTTGACAAGGGAAGTGACCCCAGTGAGGATGACCTTTTTGATTTTATGAAACCTTATTTTGATAACGTTGACAATACAGAATTTGCTCTTCATATTCAGGACGGTGTCTGCGTTGCAAGTGCTGCTAAGTCAGGTGCATACTATGGTACATCTCCGATAGTTTACACAAACAAAAACTATGATGATGAAAAACCGGGTGATGCTTCAGCTGCTCTTGATAAGGCTGTTGAAGAGTATGAAAGAGTCAATGGCTCTACTGGCTCATAATTGCTGATTATCATGAAAACAAATAAAGCCCCTCTGCGTGAGGGGTTTTTTTTATGAGGTATTATAAAAATGAATGAAAACAGAACGAGTACTTTGGCTATAGTGCTGAGTATGCTTGCGGGCATGGGTCTGATGCACCTGTATGAAAACGACAAGACAGAATTTGCTGAGAAGTTTTCCATAATTGAGGAATGCGAAAAAGTATTAGCGGAACATAATGTTCCGAAACCTGAAAACGTCGGACGTGAGGGCGTAATAAATGGCTATTTAAGTGCATATGACAAGTATACCTACTACACCAATAAGGATTATGATTCGGCGGAAAATGTGGAGTGGTTTGTAAATACCATGCCGACGGCTTACGGCTGTGGCTTTGCGATAGCCTACAACGACAACGACGAGCTTATTTTTGACGAGGTGGACGGCGATTTGTACGCATTTCAGCAGGGAATCAGGGAGGGCGATAAGATTGTTTCGATTGACGGAGAAGTCTTTGAGGGAGATTATAACTTTGCAAAAAAACTTCTCGGCAAGGACGGCACAACCTGTAAACTTGTGATTGAGCGTGGCGGAAAGCAGACGGCTGTTGACTTTATAAGGCACAGTGCGGAAAAGGACTGGGGCATTTCCTATGAAATGCTCGGCGATACGCTAAAAATAAAAATTAGCCGTTTTGGTCTCGGCGTTGCATCGTTTATAAAAAGGGACATGGCAGAATATGTCTATAAATCGGTTATTCTCGATTTGAGGGACAACCCAGGGGGGCTTATCAGTGAGGCAGTAAGCATTGCGGATATCTTCACAGGCGACGGATATGTCACAGAACACGCCTACACAGGCACGACGTACGACTACAAAACCACAGCAGACGAAGACGATATAGATGTGCCTGTTGTCGTACTGGTAAACGAAAATTCCGCAAGCTCGGCGGAGATTCTCACTGCCCTTATGAAGCAGTACGGCGGAGCGACGATAGTCGGCGAAAAGACTTTCGGCAAAGGCGTTTATCAAGCGGACGAATATCTCAGCGACGGCGGTGTACTGCACTATACGCAGGGTTATTATACTGTCGGCGACTGGGAATGTTATAACGGTAAGGGAATTTATCCCGATGTAGAAGTTGAAATGAGGAGCGTGTATATCGGCACGGACGACGACACGCAGTTGCAGAAAGCAATTGACATTCTAAATTGAACAGCTATGTAAAAACCGTCAGAATGCACGAATTTTTCTGATAATTTTGTACATTTACAAACAGAAAAAGTGTTGACAAACTGTTAATAAAATGGTATAATAT
>CAMWVV010000178.1 GCA_947177755.1 uncultured Ruminococcus sp.
TGTATGCAGAAAACCGCTGACAATTGCTCCGAACACTAGCCCCATCACTAGCGTTGTTCCTATGGAGTACAGAATTTTCTGGAATGGATTAAGCTCACTGTCTCCGAACGCAGTAGGAAATGCAAAGATTCCGGCAGCAACAAAGCTGAAAATCAATCCAATTTTCCGATGTTTATCCAATTTTTTCAGTTCAGGATTAACTTCTTCCCATGTAATCATTTTCACAAACATTCTCCTTTTTGTAAAATTTATTTGTTGTTTTTAAAACTTTTGCAATTATAGCATAATTTAAAGATATAATCAATAAAAAACAACACTTTGCAACCACAGGAACACTTTTTGTATACTATCTCTTTGATTTTTTTCTGAACAGCTGGACTGCCATTTCAAAAAACTGAATTTCTTCGTCTGTCAAGTCGCTGATGTCAAGTGTCTGCGTGCTTTCTTCCATTCCGAGAAGATAGTCAGCTGAAATATGGAGCGTTCTTGCTAAGTCCTTCAGAATTGCTGGAGAGGGCTGACGTTCTTCTGTCTCGTAATTACTGATTGTACCTTTAGAAACATGAATCCTGTCAGCAAGCTGTTTTTGGGTGAATCCGGCGGACTGACGGATTTTTCTTAATCTTCTCCCAAAATCTGTCATCATTAAATATCATCTCCTTTCCATAGTTTCTATAGTAAGATTTTTTTCTGACTGATAGAGTTCAATTGTTTTGCTATACTGCGCTTTTTCGCCACGCCGGAACATCCAGTGCATCCCGACAGGCATTTCCATTATCTGATATAACGGTGTATTACTGCGTTTTCCAATCAATTCTGCTGTATCAATATCATTTCCGCCCATGTAAAGCATGGTATCACAGTTGTCAAGAATCGTATGAGAACTTTCATGATAACTTGCAACAAGCTGAGATTTTGACTGTAACATCAGCATAGCAGAAATATTCCTGGAGCGAATATTAGAAATGATATTCTCAAAATTATCAATCCGGCAGTTCGTTCCAAAATCATCCAGAATGAATCTAACAGGCACAGGGAGACAAAAATCATGGCATTTTTCATCAGCATAAGTACATAATTCATTCAGAGCCTGTGCATAAAATAAATTGATGAACGGGTCTTTGGAACGGTCTGTATCACTTACAGTCAGAAATACAGCCGTTTTCTGTCTGCCTGCGGATGTGAAATCAAAAGTTTCACGGTTCATCATTCGTCGGATGCCATCCGTATCCAGCGGAGCAAGAATTGCCTGCAATGTTACAATAATGCAATTCATAGTTCTTGGTGGAGTCAATCGGAATTTTTGATACTGCTCATAAGCCCAGCTCTTTTTTTGATGAACCACTATACCAGAATCTTCAATTGTAATATTTGGACATGCCAGCGATTCAAAAATTTCGTCAAGTTCGCATTTCTTGCCCCGTTCGATAGCATCAGCATCAATTTTCTGAAGAATCTGGCTGACTCCTGAAAGATTTCGTGGAAGTTCTTCTGTTCCACCAGTTTCCACCAAGTAAGCAATTGCCATATTTAACATGAGTTCACTGCTTTGTGTCCAGAACGGGTCAGAAATATTCGGTTTGGAGTAATTTCCTGAAAATATAATATGATGGGATAATTTCTGAATATCGTCATTGTTACGAACGTAATCAAGCGGATTATAGCCGTCTGACTGTTCTGGATGGATAAAATCAATGTGAACGACTGTATAGCCGTTCTGTTTCAGATAAGCTCCGTACTGCTTGTGAAGAGAGCCTTTTGGGTCGCTCAAGATATAACTGTCAACAGCAGCTGCCAGATTCGGCACAACCAAAGAACAGGTTTTCCCTGTACCTGAACCGCCAATGCAGACAACATTATTATTCAGGCGTGTTTTTTTCGTATCAAGGCTGACAAGCGTACCGTTCGGCAGAATCATGCTTTTTGTGGAATTTGCCTGTCTTACTAATAATTTTATTTTTGGATTAATATCAAGCATTAAAATTTACCTCCTGTATGTTTAAAAAATACTTTTGATTTCATCACATATTCCGAAATTTATTGCCTGTTCTGCCGTCATATAATTGTCGAAAGTAACGGCTTCATTGATGACTTCAATTCGCTGTCCAGTGTTCTCTGCGAGAATTTGATTTAAAGTGTTTCTGATTTCCATGATAGAGTGTGCTGCTTTTTCCAGATTGGATGCAGAACTGTTAAATTCGCCTGAAATACGGGGTTCATGAATCATTACGAGGGCATGAGGCAGAATAAAACGTTTGCCTTTTTCCCCACCTGAGAAGATAATCGCTGCCATGCTCGCTGCAATCCCTGTGCAGTACATTTCTACCGGATAAGGATAGCTTTTCAGCATATCACGGATAATCAGTCCAGCTTCTACACTTCCGCCGCAACTGTTAATCATCAGCTTCAAAGGGAGAGCCTTCTTTGCTGTGTAGAGAAGATTCATCATAAGCTGGTTGGATGTTTCATAAGTAATGCTGTCATTTAGAAACAGAATACCTTGTTCCTGATGAAAAGTCTCAATGTTGATTTCACCGCAGCTGGTAGCTGTTTCTTTGAAAACTCTGGTCGACAAGCAACTTTGATAAGAACTGTTTTCTTCGTTCTTGATATGATACATAAAGCAGTTTTCCTTTCTGTTTTTGTTTTTTTGCTATGGCTTTATTATAGCACAAGAAAACGGCGGATACTACTCCCTAAATGGAATGTTGAAAATTCCAGATGTCGGACAAAATTTCAGAAAAAGCTTGACAAGATATAAAAAATATGCTATTATAAGAACAGCATAAAAGTTATTTATGAAATTGAAAAACAGAAAAATGTCCGATTTGAGTATATATACAATATACCTGAATCGGACATTTTTTTGTTATATTTTAGCGGAAAGTGTTAGAATTTCATCGGGAGTTTCCATAAAATCAAGAATTTTCTGGATTGTCATTGATGAATTTATATCCATGCCAATTTGAATTAATCCCCATAAATACCAATCTTCTGCAGAAAAACAGAGTTTAGCAAGAATGAGTTCTAATATATTTGTTGCTCCATATGGAAAACTTGAGTGATGCGTATGCTTGTCAAATGCTTGATATAATCGAATTGCATTTTCTGAATTATCAGCCAGATAAAAATCCAAATCCTGTTTATAAGGACTATTTTGTTCTTTTATTTTGCATATAGAAAGATATGTCTGAAGTTTATCATGATTTTTTCTGTATGCAGTTTTAATCATTTGATAAGTAGGAGTATTAATAGAAAGTAATTCATCTGGATAGAAACCATTAGAATATTTAGAAATTTCTGTTTCCATTTCACGGATAATAGAAGTTTTATTTTGCGTAATTAACATTTTTTTAATAAAAGGATAAAATATACTGCTTTCAAAAGAAATTCTATCCCGTAAGAAATTTAAATCTAAAAAAGCAGACAAATGATTTAAGATAAATGCCTGTTCTTCTTTTGTTATGTGACTCAGTTCTGTGGCAGTTTCATTTATAGAAATAAAATATTCTTTTTTACTTTTTTCATATATTTCATCACTTTCAACCATACTGATAAATTTTTTATATAATTCTTTATATTCAGGTATGTTCCATTCTGAAAAACCTGCTAATACTTGTTGAATTTCATGATATTGTTCTGATTTTGTTCCAAAAAATGGGCATTCTGAGACAGCTTTTACTTGTCGTTGCAAAATAGTTACATTATCTATTGTGTTCCATGAATACCCTTTCTTGTGAATCAGCATTTCCGCTTTTGCCCGAAGTCCAGAAAAAATATCGTGCAATATTTTGAAAAAAGTGCTGAAATCAAGTTCTTTATAAATATCGTACTGTTGTTTCATTTCAGGATAGTAATACTCAAAAGTATCCGAAAAATCTCCATTTTTGAAAATAGAAAGAAATTGTTCCTGACGATAATCATTTATAATGCTCGGAAGATATTTTGTATAACGCAAACAACTTTCAAACTGTCTCATCAGCATTAAATAAAGCTCTTTCGGCATATCTATATAATCTATCATAAATTTGTCAACTTCTGAGAGAATTTTTCCGTTCTGCATCAAATAGAAAAAGCTTTGAGGAAATTCTAAATAGTATTCCAGTTTTTGATGAATTGTATAATATCCAAGATAATCAAAGTTATTGGCTTGATTTTCAGGAAATTTTAGAAAATACATTCCTGCTCCCAAATTTTTCATACTCTGGCTAAAAAAGAAATTTAAAATCTGATATTGTCTTTTTGTAGAAAACTTTGTATATTTTTTATCCTTGTCTGGATTCATCCAAAGACTGATTGTTTTCTGGTCTACTCCCATAAAATCGGCAATATTTTTCTGAGTGACTCTTGTTTCTGGTCGGCTGTTCAAGGCATTGAAATAATCTTTGAAAATCTTGAAAAATATTCTGTTTTCGATATGATGATACGTTTTAAAACAAGATTTTTTACAAATATAATCAAAACATTTCTGCTTTATGATTTTTCCATTTTTGTTATGCGGAAAACCATTTTTTTTATAACGTTTCAATTGTTTATCACCTTTGCCAATTGCACTAGCAAACTCATACATATCAATATCTAATTCGTCTATCATATATTTCAACCAGGTTTCATGCTTATCTTTTTCGTTTGTCACGCTTTTCACTCCTTTTTTTATCACTTATTATAATTTTCTTTAATGGAGGCTTGGTAGATACAACAGTTTCTGCTATTGCTGATACCATTTCAGAAAGCTTATTCTATGCTTAAAACATGTTTAAGTGGATTTGCAGCTACTAAATATTCCTTTGAATATTCAAATGACTGCTTAGTCAAAATCATAATCCTGCAAAGAATAAGAGGCTTTCTCTTGT
>CAMWVV010000179.1 GCA_947177755.1 uncultured Ruminococcus sp.
GTCTGAAAAATGCAAAGGAACTGCTTGAAAAGGTGCAGAAAGGTGAAGCAGACTATCATTTTATTGAAATAATGGGCTGTCCTGGTGGCTGTGTAAACGGTGGCGGACAACCGCAGCAGCCGTCAAGTGTAAGAAATTTTGTTGACCTCAGAGCAGAAAGGGCAAAGGTTCTTTATGATATTGACAAGTCAATGCCTGTAAGAAAATCGCATGAAAATCCTGCAATAAAGGCGATTTATGCCGAATATTTCGGTGAGCCGGGCAGTCATAAGGCTCATGAAGTTCTTCATACAAAGTATGTAAAGAGAACGGTAAACTAATAAATATACTAAAACGGTCATATCTGATATGACCGTTTTTTTGTTATATGTCGTCCATTTTTCCCGAGGACGAGTTTTTATATCTTTCCATAGCCTGCTGATACGGATTATTATTGATATACTCATTCAGATTGTTTTTGTTTTCTTCAAAACGTTCATTGAAGTACGGAAAGCCCTCCTGCTGTTCAAGATAATGATATTTTTTATGTGTGAACGTAAGCAGTATGGAAGAAGTTACTGCTATGAAAACGTGCATTCCACCCATAGAGTACAGTGTAAGAACATTCAGAAAAAACATATCATCAAAGCAGTTCACAAGTGATAAGATAATTGCAAACGGCAAAGGCAGATATGTGAATTTCGGTTCTTTTCTGTAGACACTTAAAAGTCCGGTAGCGAAGATTACAAGCAGTAAAATCATTGTTATAGCAAAAAAAATGGCAGAGTTATCGTCAACGCTTGAACTATAAAGAGTTCCATATATAAGCGTCATAAAAGCTGTAGGTACACATGATATGAAGTAAACCCAGAAAATAAATTTATAGATTCTTTCACATCTTCTGAGCATTTTAAGATTTTTGAAGTAATTATTTTTCATAAACTGTCACATTCTTTCATAATCATTAATATACTATTTAAGAGGGGTTACCTCAGCGATATTCATTACTATGCCCGCAGGCGATATGTCGATGTGACCGAATGACGGTGGTTTACCGTCACGTGGGCATGACGCACTTCCGGGATTCATGATGTAAAGACCGTCCTGATAACTCATGAAGCGACTATGTGTGTGACCATACAGAACGATATTACAACCATTCTGTATTGCAAGTTTTTTCAGCGGTTCGAGTGAACTTTTTACGTAGTGCATATGACCGTGAGTGGCTAAAATTTTGCAGTTCATTACAGGCAAAGTGAAAACGTCGTGACTTAAACTGCCATAGTCGCAGTTGCCGGCGACGTGAATAATTTTCTGTGAAAACATCGGATTTGCAATAATAAAACGGTCAAGTTCACGTTCACCGTCGCCGAGATGGAAGAACCAGTCTGCATCTGTATTGCGGAAAAAAACGTTTTCAATGGCGGAATAATTTCCGTGAGTGTCCGAGATAACTATTATACGCATAGGAAAAACCCCCTTATTAAAAATCAGGAAAAAACTGTTATTTAATTATAACACATAAAGACGGGAATTGCAAGTATATAAAACGAATTTACGGAGGTAATTATGAACAGTAATAATATTGACCCTAAAAAAATCAACGGACTTCTTGAAGCGGTAAGCAAGAAAATAGGCGTTTCGCCCGATAAGCTTAAAAAAGAACTTGAATCAGGAAAGTTTGACAGTGCGATTTCTGCAATGAACAAGAACGATGCAGCGAAATTTCAGCAGGCGGTAAATAATCCGAAACTTGTGGAGAAAATGATGAGTACTCCGCAGGCAAAGGCACTCTATAAAAAACTTTCGGGTGAATAATAAAAGGGGCTGTTTCTGTGGACGATACAATGGAAAAAATAGGGAAACTGCTTTCAGACGAGGAAAGCATGAAACAGCTTTCCGAACTCGCACAGTTACTTATGAATGAAACAAAATCTTCTGAAAGCGAAAACAGTACGGACAACAATAATTGCAGTGAGAATGACGGCGGTAGTTTTCCCGATATAAGTTCTATTATGAAAATTACGGAGCTTATGGGTACGTTTTCGCAGAATGACAAAAACACCGATTTGCTTCTTGCTCTTAAACCTCATCTTAAAGAAGAAAGACAGCAGAAAGTTGACAAGGCAATAAAGCTGCTTAAACTTATGGCAGTATGGAATATAGCAAAGGAAACAGGACTGCTGAACGATATTTTATAACGGACGGGAGGTGAACTGATGTCGGTATTTGACAACAGCAGGAGATATAACAGCGACTATTTTCGCAGAGCGGATATACCGCCTGTCAGGAAGAATGATGTCAGTGAGCCTCGGCAGTCTGATTTTCTGGACAACGGGAAAAAAACAACCGATTTACTGAATCTGATTATTGAAAACATTAACGGAAACAGCCATGACAGTGATAAACTTCTTGTTATCGCACTCATATTTCTGCTCGCAAAGGAAGGTGCGGATATGAAGCTTATTCTTGCTCTCGGCTACATATTACTTTGAGAAAGGTCGAAAAAAATGAGGACAGATTTAATCATGGGACTTATATGCACAGTTGTTGTGCTTATAATGCTTATATACTATATGAGACGTGAAAGGAAAGTGCTTTCATTCGTTTTCGGGGCGTTTACGGGAGCTGCCGCACTCTTTATACTTAACAAGTACGGCGGTTTTATCGGTGCTGACGTTCCGCTTAATCTTTTTAATGTAAGTGGCAGTGCTGTTCTTGGCGTACCGTTTGTGGTGGGACTTGTAATACTGAAATATTTGTAGATTTATGACAGTTTTTTTATAAAAACTATTGAAAAATTATTGCGGATATGGTAAAATAAATGTAACAGGAGGTGGAATATTTATGAATGTCATTGATATTATTAACAAAACCAAAAAATCTTACGAACTTACAGACACGGAAATAAGGTGGATTGTTGAAAATTATACAAACGGCGGAATTTCTGATTATCAGATGTCCGCATGGCTTATGGCGGTGTGCATCAACGGTCTTACCGAGCGTGAGACGTTTACGCTTACAATGGCAATGCGTGACAGCGGTGAAACGCTTGATTTCAGCAGACTGGGGAAAATTACCGCAGACAAGCACAGCACGGGCGGAGTCGGCGACAAGACAAGTCTTATAATTGCACCTGTTGTTGCATCTTGCGGTGTTGCCATGCCGAAGATGTCGGGGCGTGGTCTCGGACACACCGGCGGAACTATTGACAAGCTTGAAAGTATCAGCGGTTACAGAACAGAACTTCCGTTTTATGAATTTTCCGAAACAGTGCGGAAAACGGGTTTTTCAATAATATCACAGAGCGGAAATCTCTGTCCTGCCGACAAGAAAATTTATTCTCTCAGAAATGCAACGGGTACTGTTGATAGTATTCCGCTTATCTGTGCAAGCATAATGAGTAAAAAGCTTGCACTCAATGCGGACTGTATTCTTCTTGATGTTAAATGCGGGTCGGGGGCATTTATGAAAACACGCAGTGACGCAGAAAAACTCGCTGTACTTATGGAAAAAGTAGGAAAATCGGCAGGAAAAAAGTGCCGTGCGGTTGTTACCGATATGGACAGCCCTCTTGGTAACAATATCGGAAACGCTCTCGAAGTAAAGGAAGCAATTGAAATTCTTCAGGGAAAATATAAGGGCAGACTTTACGATGTATGTATGGAACTTACCGCAGATATTCTTGAACTTGCCGAAAAAGGTACGTTGGAAGAATGTCGCAGACTTGCTGAAAATGCCGTTTCGTCGGGAAAAGCTCTCGAAGTTTTCCGTGAAACTGTAAGGCTTCACGGCGGTGACTGCCGTATATGCGACGATGTTTCACTTCTCCCACAGCCGAGATACAGCTATGAAGTACGTGCGGTGCATGATATGAAAATTCTGGGGATAAACAGCGAGGAAATCGGCATGACTTCCCTTATCCTCGGAGCAGGCAGACTTAAAAAGGACGATACAATTGATATTTCGGCAGGTATCGTAATGAACTGTACCGCAGGCGACTGCATTTCTGTGGACGACACGATTATGACACTCTATTCTTCAACTGTAAGCGATTTTTCGGAGGCATCTTTCCGTGCCGTCAATGCTCTGAAATTTTGCAGTATATAACAAAATAATAATTTTTTCTATTGACTGTTACAAAAATGTGTGTTATAATACAACTATATTATTCTCTATGGAGGTATTTACTTATGGGTTTTTTTGACCAGGTAAAAGATTTGGCAGGTAAAGTCGGCAATACTGTTGAAAAAGGTGCAAAGAGTGTTTCCGACGGTTCAAAGAAGATGGCTGAAAAATCAAGGATTAAGAAAGAAATTTCTTCTCTTGAAAATGAAATCACTTCGGCATATGTCAGCATAGGAAAAGTTTATTTTTCCAGAATTTCTGAAAATCCCGAGCCTGAATGTGCAGGTGCTGTTGAAACGATAGTAAGCAAGGGTGCAAGGATTGAACAGCTCAGACAGATTCTTGACAATCTTGAAGATAAACAGAACTGTGCAAACTGCGGTGCAATTATTTCAAAGGAACAGAAATTCTGCGATAAGTGCGGTGCTAAGGTTGAAAGCGTTTTTGTTGCTGAACCCGAGCCGACGAACGTTGTTGAACCCGTTGCAGACAGTGTGAACGCCGAAACAGTTCCCGAAACCGAACCATCTGCAACTGCTGCAATTCCGGAAGATGTAAAAATCTGCACTGAGTGCGGAAAACCTGCCGCAATGAGCCAGATATTCTGTGAAAACTGCGGAAAGAAATTCTGATTATAACATCTGAAAAACTGTCGGATTGTAATATCCGGCAGTTTTTTTATATAAAAGGTATTTACTTTTATACGTTTTTGTGGTAAAATAAC
>CAMWVV010000180.1 GCA_947177755.1 uncultured Ruminococcus sp.
TCATTATGTTCTCCGTTACCCTTGATATTCTATTTTAAAATAGGATAACTATATACTTACGCCACAACCGCTGATGAGGCAAAACAGGAAGCTTCTGTTTGTCTCAGAACGCTTGCCAAAAAGTCTTTTGAATATCCGATAGCTTTTGACATAGAAGAAAAAGCAGGTCTTTTTAGAGCCTCAGAACTGTGTGACGCTTTCTGTTCTGAACTTGAAAAATCCGGTTATTATGTGTCTGTTTACAGCTTTAAATCAGCATTTGAAAGCAACATCAGCGATATTAAAGAAAAATATGATACTTTTCTGTCACACGTCGGTGTAGAACAAACAGATTATTCTGATAACTATGGATTGTGGCAGTATTCGTGGACGGGACGTATTAACGGCATCTTCGGTGACGTTGATTTGGACTATTCTTACAAAGACTATCCGACAATTATTAAAAATGCCCGACTGAATGGATTCTCAAAGTCTGATACTCAAGTTTTAAATCCTGAAAAAGATACTCTCGAACAGATTTTAACTCACGTCGCAAATATTAACGAAAAGCTGAATAGTGACTGTTGACACTGCCAAAATAATGCAAGACTGGGTTAAGAAAAAATTTTTACTTGCTGGTAATATTTCTTCATTGACTTCACGGCTCAGAAATGTTATTCTTGAAATATGGAATTCCATAATAATTCTGGAGGTAAATATTTTGAAAAGGAAATTAACATCAATCGCTGCCATATGTGCAGTAATGCTCTCAGCAGTAATATCGCCCCTGCCGTTAAGCGGAAAGACTGTCACTCAGACCGCTTATGCCACAAGCTATGGCAGCGAACAGCTTCAGGAATATGCTTATCAGGTAGCTGCGATAGTAAACCGTGAACGTGCCGCAAACGGTCTCAAACTTCTGAAATATTCAGATACACTCAGTGATGCCGCTATAGTCCGTTCCAACGAGATTCAGACTTATTTTTCTCATACCCGTCCGAACGGTACAAGCTGTTTTACTGCTGTCACCGATATGGGAATACACTATAGCTATATAGGTGAGAATATCGCATACGGACAGAAGTCGCCGGAAGATGTCATGAATGCTTGGATGAACTCGTCAGGACATCGTGCAAATATCCTGAGCGGGAATTTCGACTATATCGGAATCGGCGTGACCTACAGAAACGGTACTTATTACTGGTCTCAGTTTTTTGCATCTTCCGATGACCTTACCGGAGATGTGATTACTTCTGACAGTATTCCTGCCGAAACAACAACAACAACTACTACCGCAACAATGTCAGAAACCGTCACCACCGAAGTCACAACGACAACCGCCACTTCAAATCCGGCTGAAACCGTTACCACGACAATTATCACAGAAAACAAAGACCTGAATAACATACGGTCTGAAATAATCAGAATGATTTGCAAAATAAAAGCAATATATTCTTCATACAGATAAAAAAGCAACAACAATGCCCTGATTTTAAATTCAGGGCGTTTTTTTACATTCTTATCATAACATAAAGAAAACCGCCGTATACTGCGAAAAACGCAATATACAACGGTTCTGATAATGGCGCGGATTGAGAGATTTGAACTCTCGTTTTTTTGCGTTTTTAAGTCTGATTATCGCTGTTTTTGAATATCTGTGTCATATTTCGTGTCATATATTTCCGAAAAGGTATCTGAGATGGTCTGAGCAACCTCTTTTTCTTTGCTTTCATATAAATGCTGGTAAACGTTTTTTATCATATTAGGCGATGACTGTCCCAGACGTTTCATAGCATACTTATCCGGAACACCTTTAGCTAACATCATTGATGCATTGCCATGTCTCTGGGCGTGCATCGTAAAACGTGGTAAACCATTTTTGTCACAAAGACTATTAAATTTTTTTAATACAGACGACGGAAGCATGGGGGAGATGTATTCGCTTTTTCGTTCTGCACGGTCAAGACGCTGTTTCAATAATGTATCAACTTCTATTTCTCTTGTACTGGCTTCTGACTTCGTTGTATTTTTTATAATGTACTGATTATTTTTATCCGGAACTTTAGCTGCATGAATTTTGATAGTTCTACCGTTATAATCTGACCACTTCAAAGCTGCTATTTCTGACTGACGTAATCCGAGCGTTACAGCGATAGTTATTGGTAGTTCTACGGACGTTCCCTCAACCATGTGCAGTATCTTTGCTATCTCCTGTTCGTTTGGTATTCTTTTTTCTTTTTTAGACAAACGGGGAAGCAGAACAGAATTGAAATCAAGCTGTATGCGGTTCTGACGAAGTGCAGCTGATACTAACCCATATTGACTTCTGACTGATTTAGGAGCGTATTTAACAGCATTTTCATTAATCCAGAACTGAATGTCCTTTTCAGTAAGGGTATCAATTTTTGTATTTCCAAATTCACCAAGAGCATTCCTGAGTATGATATAATATCCTCTTACGGAAGAAGGGGAGAGCAGATTTTCTTTGCTCTGTATATACTCCTCAACACACGCATACACGGTCTTTTTTTCGTGACTATGTTGTGTACGTCGTCTGCCTGTCTGCCATTCCTTAGCCATAAATTCGGCTTCATTCTTGCCAGCCTTGCCTTTAAGTTCTGATGTGAATGATATATATTTCCCTGTTTCCTTGTCATAAACCCGCACTCTCCAAGAGCCTGAAGGAAGTTCTTTTGCGGTTGCCATTATATCAACTTCTTTCAAAAAACACCTCATTATTTTTCGATTCAGCTTGACAATCGTAAAATTTTATGATAATATAGATAAAAAAAAGAAAGGAAACAGGAAGTATGACTCAAAAGGAAATTAAGGAAGACCACAGACGATTACAAGCCAACCTTATTTTATGTCAGAAAGTTCTTGGTCGTATCGCACTATGTGATGCCATTGGTGTAACTCCATCAACATGGACTACCCGAATGAAAGAGCCATGGAAGAAATTCAGCTATGACGATTTCAGAATTATAGCACAGGCATCAGGCGTTGAAGTTGAAACACTGTTGTTCGGCACAGTAACACTTTATGGAAAATAACTCTTAAATCCGGTATTTTTATAATATCGGATTTTTTATTTTTGATTTTTTAGTTCATCAATCATGAGAACAACTTTTGAACGCTGAGTAAGAGTCAGCCCTTTAAGCATCTCCACTATTTCGTCGATGTCCTCCGTTGATGCCTTGCCGATATTAACGCTGTTGCTTAGTGAACCTGCATTGTTTCCACCTATGCTTATGACATTTGAAATACCATGAATTTCTGGTTCGTCCGTTCTGCCTAAAAGATAATCAACTGACACATCAAGATAATCTGCGATTTTTGCGAGATTAAATGAGGACATTCCTCTGCTGTCGTTCATTCTTTTAAGTGTGTTCTCATTGAGTCCGCAATCTTCAAGGACAGTTTTTTGCACCAATTTCCTTGATTTAATTAAATTTTGGATTCTGTCTATAGTAATTTGTGCATTATACATAATTTTACTCCTTGTGATTGGTAATAGTTACAAAAATAATAAAAAAATCAGATTCAGCATTGACAATCTAAAAATAATGAGGTATAATATTTTTATCCTCTTGGTTTTTGCAGAATCAAGAGAATATGGAGAGCCGTATGGTTTTCTTTCTTTTGGTTACCGAAGTTCTGCTTTTTTCCATAGCTGTCAGAACCTCGGTATATGGCGGAGTGGAGCAGTTGGTAGCTCACAAGGCTCATAACCTTGAGATTGTTGGTTCAAGTCCAGCCTCCGCAACTATGGGGACAAATACTCCTGAAATTCTGAGCAGTCTTGTCCGGTTTGCGTTTTAAGGTTAGGCGTGAACCCGACAAGGCACACACACGACGATATAGAGTATGGAACTCGTCTGGTTACAGGACTTGGAGATGTTGGTTCGATTCCAACTATCGTCACCACGATTCTTGCATAGGTAAGAATCTCCTTGGTATGGTTGAGGGTCTGTCCGGAGCTTTGTTTTGATAAGGTTAACAGAGTTCCGGCAGACCCACACACTGAATGTGCTGATTTTCTTTCAAAGTACTCCTTTTTATTCAGGACAGGTATGACCCGATGTTCAGTCGGGCTGTACCTGAATTATTTTGACTATACTTCAAATAATGTAGCAAGTTTAGGTATCATTTGATTTATAACTTCAAATGACATAATAAAATGATTATTTTTGTAAGTATTCCATACATCATTGTCTCTTATAAGATTCAGGAATTCGATTCCCTTGAAAGTAATATCCAATACAGAAAATTTTGATTTGAGTTCTTCTGAATCCCGTTTCCTTTCTATTGACGGAAAACACGAAGCTTTTTCTGTGGGGGTCTTTTCAGATTCTGTCGTGATTATATATCCACCGTCTTCTAACTTCCTTAAAACATAAAGAGCCTCTGCAATAGAATTACATTTTCCCTCATCTACAAATTTTAATAATGATATAGGTGCAGAATCAATCGTTTTAGCACACCCGAATACAAGTTCCAAATCTTTATCAGTAATTTCTGTTTCTATATACTTTGTTTCTTTTTCTATATATAGTAATACTTCACGTATCACATCAAGATCCAGTTTCATAATTTAATCTCCTGCATTCCACTCATCTAAAAATTCCTTTACTTTTGAATCATCTCCATTAAGCATTTTTATAATAGCATCATCTAATTTTTTTGATTTTTCCGAAATAGGATATTGTACTTCACCATTTTTTTTATTCCATCCAAGAGAATATATTCTATCCCTTTCAATGCCATGATAGCCAGGAGCAACCGAAACAGAAACAGACAATAAGAGCCAACCACACTTTAGATA
>CAMWVV010000181.1 GCA_947177755.1 uncultured Ruminococcus sp.
GATATAATATTGATAAAATACGGAGGTATTTAATAATGATTTCAGCAGGAGATTTCAGAAACGGCGTTACCTTTGAACTTGATGGACAGGTTGTTCAGGTTATCGAGTTCCAGCACGTAAAACCAGGAAAGGGTGCTGCTTTCGTAAGAACAAAGTACAAGAATGTTATCACAGGCTCGGTGGTTGAAACTTCTTTCAATCCTACCGCAAAGTTCCCCACCGCTTTCGTTGAAAGAAAAGATATGCAGTACAGCTACACCGACGGTGAACTCTACTACTTCATGGATATGGAAACTTATGAGCAGATTCCGATTAGTGAGGACAAGCTTGGCGACGCTTTCCGTTTCGTTAAGGAAGAAATGATTTGCAAGGTTCTTTCTTACAAGGGTTCTGTTTTCGGTATTGAACCGCCTAACTTCGTTGAACTCGTGGTAACTCAGACAGACCCAGGTTTTAAGGGTGATACGGCTACAAACGCTACAAAGCCCGCAACTGTTGAAACGGGTGCGGAGGTTAAAGTACCGCTTTTCATCAACGAGGGTGAAAAGATTCAGATTGATACAAGAACAGGCGAGTATATGTCAAGAGCATAAGCCTGTCTTACAAGGAGGCTATTTTATGAAGCTTACTGAAAAAATGTCCTATTTAAAGGGACTTATGGACGGTCTTGAACTTGACCGCTCCACAAAGGAAGGAAAAATCCTTGCTCAGATGTCAGAGGTGCTTGAGGAAATTGTGCTTTATGTTGACGATTTGCAGTCACAGGTTGACGAACTCACGGAACTCTGCGATATTCTTGACGAGGATTTGGGAAGCGTTGAGGACGAAATCTATGACGAAGATTTCGGCTGTGGCGAGTGTGATTGTTTCGGCGATGACGACGATGAAGATGTTGACGACGATGATGATTACGATTTTGATGACGATGATGATGAACTTTATGAAATCACCTGTCCGACCTGCGGAGATACAATCCTGCTTGACGAGGGTATGATTGATGAGGGCTCTATAAATTGTCCGAATTGTGATGAACTGCTTGAATTTGATTATGAAAACCTCACTATAGAGGATTTTGAAAGTTCAGACAGTGAAGAAGAATAATAGTAAAAAAGCCGTCCCGAATTAATCGGGGCGGTTTATTTTTTGTATGTGTTAAGAATTTTTTTGGCAACTTCACGGCGTGTCTGTCTGTTGTTCATAGCCTGCTTTTCAATGTAGCGGTGTGCCTGCGGTTCTGTAAATTTGAGGTACTCCATGAGAGTACACTTTGCACGGTTAATAAATCTCATTTCGTCTATTTTTGTAAGAATGCCGACGTTTTCCCTTTTTATTCCGTGCATTCCAGAAAAGTCTGTTTTACGGAGAACGTCTTTAAACATTTCGTTGCTGAACGGTCTTGAAACAACAACTACTCCCGAATCGGCAACACTGTGTGAAATATCATCAGCAATATCATTTCTGCATATAAGTATTACTGCGGCATTAGTGGTTTCTGCAATCATAGCGGAAAGTTCCTGACCAAATTCGTCGGGCAGGGGGGTATTTATAATGACAAGTTCGGGTTGTGTGTCGTCCGAAATAATACGGCGTGCTTCATTTCCACTTGATACGGTGACCGTTTTTCCGCCCGTTTCGGTTTTCACAAGCTGTTCAAGCGTGTTTATATTTTCATCATACTGAGAAACAATAAGAATATTCATAGCCGTACCCGTCAGATATATTTAAAATATATTCTTTCTTCAAATTCGTCCTTGTTGTGTGCAAGATTGTATTCCTGAATCTGCTTGCCGAACGTTTTAAATGTATTGCTTACGATTTCACCCGAAAGGACGGATTTTACAAAGTCACTTGTCTTTGCCGTTGCAAACGCTTCTTCGAGTGACGACGGTAGCGGCTGAAATTCAAACGGTGTTTTACCGCTTTTCATAGTGCTGTCAAGAAGTGAACAGTCATCGGAACGTATTCCCTCAATACCTGCGGCAAGAATCAGCTTGAAAGCAATATAGGGGTTACAGCAGGCATCAGCTGAACGGATTTCTATTTTCGGGGCAGTTCCTGCGGAGCGTGGTATTCTTATAAGCTGTGAACAGTTTTCAAAAGACCAGTTTACATACTTCGGGGCGTAGCCTATTCCGAAACGCTTGTATGAGTTGGTGATAGGGTTAAGGAAAACGGTTATTTCACGTATACGGCTCAGAACGCCCGAAATGAAACATTTTCCCTCGTGCGACATTTTTTCAGGGTCATTTCCGAAAATATGCTCACCGTTTTTTTTCAGACTGAGTGAAATACTCAATGCACTGCCATGCTCATTCGGAAGCGGTTTTGGCATGAACGACGCAAAAAGACCATTCTGTGCCGCAATTGACTTTACAACGGTTTTATAGTGTACCATATTGTCGGCGGCGGTAACCGGTTCGTTTTCACGGAATTCAATTTCATTCTGTCCCGGACCATGCTTGTGGCACGAACTTTTGGGATTCATTCCCATTTCCTCAAGTGAAAGACAGATTTCACGTCTTGCATTTTCACACTTGTCAAGCGGAGCAACGTCTAAATAACTTCCCGTGTCGTGCGGAGTTTTGGTGGGTTCACCTTTTTCGTTGAGGTCAAAAAGATAAAATTCGCATTTAGTACCCATTTCGCAGGAGTATCCGTCAAGACGGAGAGAATTTATATAATTGGTAAGTTCGTTTCTTATATCTCCTGAATAATTTGTCCCGTCGGGATTTCTGAGATTGCAGAAAAAACGCACCACACGTCCCGATTTGGGTCGCCACGGCAGTATCGAAAGAGTGGAAATATCGGGAAATAAAAGCAGGTCGGAACAGTTTTCGCTGAATGACGAAGCGTCAAATGGGATTCCGTATGAAAATGCACGGGGAAGCTCGTCGGGCATAATGGCGATATTTTTCAGATTTCCCGACATATCGGAAAACGTAAGACGTATGAATTTGACATCGTTTTCTTCAACGAATTTCAGAATTTCTTTGGGAGCAGGGTTCATATTATAACCTCCGTAAAATTTAAGTCAACACTTAATTATACTATATTTCTGAAAAAAAGTAAATAGTTTTGCAAAGTTTTTCTGAAAATGATATTATTGACAAATAAATATTGCTGTGATATAATTAATATACAATACTTAAAAACGGGAGTGAGGATATATGGATTTAAAAAGAAATATTGCAATGATTCTCTGTATTTCAACAATACTGTCTGTTTCTTCATGCGGAATGGCAAAGCAGGAAGAAGAAAGCAGTGGCAAATCATTTACACATAAATCGGAAGATTCAGTTTCAGTAGGATATATTGTACTTAAGAATGACGAAAAAGCTGTTGACCTTTATGACAAAATAGACGGAAATGTTATTGTGAAGATGTTTAACGGCGATATGATAACCGTTTATTCGATTGGTTCCGAATGGGCAAAAATTAATTACGGTGGTAAGGACGGCTATGTAAAACTTGAAAGTATTTCTTTCAGCGAACCTGAAAAGAAAGAAGAAGCCGAAATCAAGGCAGACGAAACCAAAATTGAAGCAGACAACAACGAAACAAGTGAAAGACAAGTTTCGGTTGAAGTGGAACATATAGCAACTGAAGTGTCAGAAGATGAAAGCAGGTCTGAATCTCAGCCGATACAGGAAAAGATTGAAATAAACAATAATAATACGATAGAAATTGTATATCTGACTGACAGGGACGGTTTTCAGGTTGCTGACCCTATACAGTCATATCCGAGATATGTACCCGAGTCAACCTATATTGACGGCTACTGCAATACATATGCAGTATATATTTATTCAATTCCTGATGTGAACAGTGTCAAGCGTGAAACAGATATGCTTTACAGCGGTGACCCCGTGAAAATCCTTGGTTCTGTGAATGACTGGTATTATATTTCGACCGATAACGGCAGTAACGGTGAACTTCACGGCTATGTAAGCCAGAGTTATATAACTATAGGAAAGAATGAAGTTCAGAAAATAAATTATAACGCTACTCAGGGACAGGTAAAGGACGGTATGACCGCATGGGTGAACTACACGCCCAGCAAAACCGATAACATTGAAACCCTTTCGGGCGGTACGACTTTCACGATTATAGGAAATGCAAACGACTACTGGTATCAGATAAGCTATTATGACGGCAAGACAGGCTGGATAAGCTATAAAATGGTTGATGTCTGGTAAACTGATATGCAAATAAAAAGCAAAACTGGAGTGAGGATATATGGATTTAAAAAGAAATATTGCAATGATTCTCTGTATTTTAACAATACTGTCTGTTTCTTCATGCGGAAATTCGGATCCGTCAAGTCAGGAAAGTGAAGAATCGGTTTCACAATCACAGGAAGATATTGAGGAATCGGAAAATAGTTTTAGAATGCCTGATTTTTACGGCATGGATTATAATGAAGCAGTCAGTCAGTATGGAAACTGTATTCAGTTTCAGGAAAATGGTCATGAATATAATGAACTTGAATCAGGTCTTATTATTGAGCAGGACATTGAAGCAGGGTCAGAATTTAAAAAGGGTGACATTCTTAAAGTTAAGATAAGTAAAGGAATGGAAAATATTGAAATTCCGAATGTTGTAAATATGCACGCTGAGTTAGCAAAAGACCAGCTTAAATTGATTGACATTGAATGTGAATTTGAGTACTTGCAAAGTATGGAAGTTCCGAAAGGCTATGTAATCAGTACAGAACCAGAAGTTAATACAGAAGTAAACAAGGGGTCAACAATTATACTTTATGTAAGCTTAGGCGTTGATGATAATGAGTAATTTTAGAT
>CAMWVV010000182.1 GCA_947177755.1 uncultured Ruminococcus sp.
AATAACAAATGATTACAAATAGATATTTTACATTTTTAAAAATTTGTGGTATACTGGAATTACAGAACATGGAGGTGAAGAAATGGCACTGGCAACTGATAGAATAGCTGTTATGACTGAAAATCTGAAAGACGCAGGTCTTAATGGAAATGAAGTGGCACAATGTCTAAAAATGCTTGATGAACGTGAAATTTCAGCATTACAGAAATTTCTTTCTGACTATCGAAAAAAACTTCTTGATAGTATACATACGTACGATAATCAGATTGACTGCCTTGACTATTTCACATACACACTTAAAAAATCTTTGGAGGTAACGTAATATGGAAAATAAGGAACTCACGTTAACTGAGGAATGGGACAAAACATTCCCGAAAAGCAACAAAGTGAATCATAAAAAAATCACATTTCACAATCGTTATGGCATCACGCTTGTGGCAGATTTGTATGAGCCGAAGAACACGGAAGGAAAACTTCCAGCTATTACTATATGTGGCCCATTCGGGGCAGTCAAGGAGCAGTCATCAGGCTTGTATGCGCAAACAATGGCAGAATATGGTTTCCTGACAATTGCTTTTGACCCTTCATTTACAGGCGAAAGCGGTGGTTTGCCCCGTTATGTAGCTTCCCCCGACATCAATACAGAGGATTTTTCCGCAGCAGTTGATTTTCTTTCTGTGCAGGACAATGTTGACCCTGAACGTATCGGTATTCTTGGAATATGCGGCTGGGGTGGAATGGCAATTAATGCTGCCGCTATTGATACAAGAATCAAGGCAACTGTTGCATCCACCATGTATGACATGACTCGTGTGAATGCAAAAGGCTATTTTGATGCAATGGATGCAGATGCCCGTTATGAGCAACGCAAAGCTCTGAATGCGCAGAGGACAGAAGACTACAAAAACGGCAGCTATCAGCTTGGCGGTGGTGTTGTAGACCCACTTCCCGAAGATGCACCTTTCTATGTAAAGGACTATTATGACTACTATAAGACCGAGCGTGGTTATCACAAGCGCTCACTTAACTCCAATGGCGGTTGGAATACAACTTCTGCCCTTTCATTCATGAATATGCCAATTCTTTCCTACAGTGATGAAATCCGTAGTGCTGTATTGATAATTCATGGAGAAAAAGCACATTCCCGTTATTTCAGTGAGGATGCTTTCAAGAATCTCAAGGGCGATAATAAGGAACTGCTGATAATCCCGGGTGCTGTGCATACTGATTTGTATGACCATATGGATGTGATTCCATTTGATAAACTGGAGCGTTTCTTCCATGAAAATCTGAAATAATCAGAAATTCAAAGGAGAAAGTTATGAAAAAATTGGTACTTTCGGTATTAACTGCATTGACCACATTAACAGGAGCGTTTGGTATTAATAGTTGTGACAAAACCACAGATAGTACTGTTGCTTTGTCACAAGCCACAGTTATTTCAGATACTTCACATCAGAAATTTACAATTCAGGATTTGAATAATTTGCAGGATTTTCTTCATTCCAGACCAAAAAAAGAAGATTTAAACAATAAAAATTACGATTTGGACAATGATGGTAAATGGACTGTATTTGATTTGTGTCTGATGAAACAGAAAATTATTGCAACTCTTGCACATGATTTAGATACGCTTGTAGTTTATTTTTCAAGAACAGGTACTACAGAAGTGATTGCAGACTATATCATTGATATTACAGGTGCAGACGTTTTTGAAATTGAGGCGGCTGTTCCATATACTGACAAAGATATTCAATACTCTGATTCGTCATGCCGTGCCAATCGTGAACAGAATGACAAGACTGTCCGTCCGGAAATTGCGAACACACTTGAAAATATTGAGAAATATGACACAATATTTTTAGGATATCCGATTTGGTGGGGAGAAGAACCACGTATTATAGATACATTTCTGGAAAGTTATGATTTTTCAGATGCAACAGTTATTCCATTCTGCACTTCTCACAGCAGTGGCATGAGTAACAGTGAGAATAACATCAGAAATCTTGGTGTGGAATATGGAAAGTTACTTTCGGGAAAGCGATTTTCGGCTTCCTCAACAGAAAAAGATGTTTCAGAATGGCTTGATACTCTGCCTGTACCAGAAAAGGAGACAGAAATCAAAATGAATATTGAAGTAAATGGACATATGCTTGCGGCAACTCTTGCAGATAATTCTTCCGCCAAGGCATTTGCAGAACTGATAAAGTCCGAACCGCTGACGATTGAAATGAATGATTACGGTGATTTTGAAAAAGTCGGCAGACTGCCGCAGAACCTGCCAAAATCTGATGAATATATTTCAACGGAAGTCGGCGATATCATGCTGTATCAGGGAAATCAGATGACAATTTTTTATGATACAAATGCTTGGTCATATACAAAACTCGGTAAAATAGACAATGTCACGCAGGCAGAATTAAAGGAAATTTTTGGAACAGATGATGTGTCAGTTACATTTTCTTTTGAAAGAAAAGCAGGGATATTCGATATGAAGAGTAAAACTGTTATGCTGAACAGCGGTTATGAAATGCCAATTCTCGGACTTGGCACATATAGTCTGCTTGATGATACCTGTGTCAATTCTGTTGTTGCTGAACTGCAAAGTGGTGGCAGACTTATTGATACAGCGTATATGTATCATAATGAGAAATCTGTCGGTGAAGGTATCAAGCAGTCTGGTGTTCCAAGGGAAGAAATTTTTGTAGAAACAAAACTTTATCCAAATCAATATGCGGATGCAGCAAATGCGATTGATGAGGCACTTAAAAAACTTGATGTGGATTACATTGACCTTATGCTGTTGCACCACCCCGGAACGAATGATGTAGAAGCTTATAAGGCTATGGAACAGGCTGTGGCTGACGGAAAAATACATTCTATCGGACTTTCAAACTGGTATATGGAAGAATTAGAAAGTTTTCTTCCACAAATTACAATCATGCCTGCTATTGTTCAGAATGAGATACACCCATACTATCAAGAAATTGAAGTAATACCATATATTCAGTCTCTCGGTATTGTTGTACAAGGCTGGTATCCGCTCGGAGGCAGAGGATATACAGCCGAACTTCTCGGTGATGAAACAATTAAAAAAATTGCGGAAAATCATAGAGTATCTTCAGCACAAGTCATTCTTCGCTGGAATTTGCAAAAGAATGTAATTGTAATTCCCGGTTCAAGCAATCCTGAACATATTAAAGAAAATCTGGATATTTTTGGATTTGAATTATCTGATGATGAAATGGAACAGATTAAGGCTCTCAATCGTAATGAAAAACATGATTGGTATTAACTATGAACATATCTCTATATTCCACATGATAACTTATATTGAATAATACAAAAGGAGGCTGTTGCACTAAAATAGATGGTGCAACAGCCTATTTTGCATTGCTTTTTCTTAAATTAACGTGAGTTCGAGCGAAAACTTAAAAGGATGAAGCAGACGGATAGACCACGGCAACAGGCTTTACAATATTGTTGATAGAAATTTGTAGATTGTTTCCTGTAAAGGACATTATGAAGCGTAAAAAAAGAGGGCGAGACCGTCCTCTTTTTTTTATAAATTACAACAACTTATTATTATGTTATTTTACAGTGTTTTCATAATTATATTGTTCCGTATGTGAAGTCACACTTTCATTGAACAGGCTATCAATGTCCAGATACCCCTTAAATTTGAAGAATACAGAAATGAAATTGATATATCCGTATTCGCTTTCAGAACTCTTTTCACAAAGCTGTCCAGAACTTAAATCGACAGAACAAGTACCATCTGGAAGATTCTGTATATCAGAATAGTGGTAATAGAAATAATATGTTTCGTCACCTTGTACTTTATCGGAAGAACTACTTCCTTTCTTTAGAGCGTTGATATTTGCAGTATATTTGTAAACAAGATATAAATCGTTGTAAGGGTTGGGTGTAAAGCCTTCTTTTCCAGTCAGGAAGTAATATCCGAGAAATTCTGGTTCCTGTATCGCAATTGTCCCCTGCCAGTCTGGAATATTTGTTAGTCCTGCACTGTAGCTGATGAAACTGTCGTATGCTTGGTTCTGCATTTTTTCTTTCATATCGTCTGGAATTTCGTCAAGTGTGGTGACATAGGAAGTCAAGCCCTCAACAGTATATTCTTTTTCTTCTACTGTTGGAATTTTTCCAAATTGTGGACACATATCCAAGCCGTCAACAGTTACTTTTATAGTATCGCCGTTTTTCAAGCCGGATGTTTTGTCAGCATCATAGATAAGATAAGGGTCTTCTCCACTTTCATCAATGGAAACCTTTCCGAACGGAGCAATTCCTCTAAAAGTGACAGTGATTCCCTCAAATGGGTCAAATTCTTTTGCTGGTTCAAGTCCTTCAATTGTGTAAGTTGTATCTTCATGAACGAAACTGACAGGATATTTTTCTTTCAGGGAATCTTCTCTGGCAATTTCCCAGTGGTAAGTAATTTTGTTGCCGTTGGAAAGTCCGTTTGTTTTGTCAAGACTGCCATTAAGAGATTCATCAAGAATGATTTCTACACCAAGAAGCTCCATTTCGGAAATTTCGCCTTTCAATCCGAAGGCAGAGGGATTTTCAGAAATCATCTTTTCCATATCGAAACTGCTGGAAGCAGTCCCGACTGTTTCATAACCATCATAATTTACAGTCAGATAGTCATTTAAATTGATTTTTGTTCTGCCACAGCCTGTCAGTACAAGGCAAAGGCTGAAAATTCCGGTGATAATGCTATATTTTTTCATGATATATTTCCCTTTCTGGTTATACCTGATTATTATT
>CAMWVV010000183.1 GCA_947177755.1 uncultured Ruminococcus sp.
GCATATATGAACCGCTAATATTTCTTGGACGCACGGAAGCAGAAACCACAGCAGGCTTTTCAAGTGAATTTTCGGAATAAAGCTTTTTGATTATTTCGGGCAATTGTTTTGTGTGGTGAAAAACTGCGTCACTTTGTCTGAGACCCAGCTGACCGTCTTTTACAGGAAGAAGTTTTTTAAACTGGTAGATTCTGTTTTCCTCACTTACGTAAACCGCCGCCGAGGTTGTATAATTGCTTGTATCAATTCCGAGAAACTCAGGCATCTTTATTTTCTTCCTTTTTTGAATCACGTGAAAATGCACCTAAAACGCCGTTGATAAACGAAATATCTTCCGGATAGGTGTAAATTTCCGCAAGCTTTACCGCTTCACTTATAGCAACGTTTACAGGTGTCCTGTCATCATATATAGACTCATATAAAGCAATTCTGAGTATGGCAAGATTCAGCTTTGAAATTCTTGCAATACTCCTTGACTTGCTGTAACCAGAAATAATTCCATCAATTTCTTCACTGTGTCGAATAGTTCCCTCAACGATTTTCTTCACATCGTCGTTTACATTTATTTCTTCAACTTCCTCTGCAATGTCGTAAAGTTCATTAATATCATCATCACGCAGAAGCTGTTCAAAAACAAGCTTGAAAGCGTTATCTCTTATTTCACGTCGTGTCATTTTAATTTCTCCTTTTAATCAAATACTGCTCCGCATATTGTGACGTTTACTCTTGCCACAGGAATACCCGTCATATTCTGCACATTTTCCTTTACGGCTTTCTGAACGTCCTGAGCAACCGTGCAGACTTTTTCTCCGCCCTTTACCTTGATTTCAACATCTATGGCGGCTACGTCTCCAATCATACTCACGTGAACAGGTCCACTGTTTTTTATCCTGCTTAATGTATTTATTTCACCGCTCAGACCTGCCACCCCCTTTACATCAAGGGCGGCAAGTCTTGTAACGGTTATTATAACATCATCTGATATTTTCAGTCTGCTGTTGACATTTTCCCGAATAACTTCCATTTTTAAACCTCCGTATCTTTATATAATTTTTTTAATTTTCGTGTCTGTAACACCTCACTTTATATTATACCAAAAAATTTCCGTTTGTACAACTACTTTACTTCAAAAATTCTAATATTTTCTGCCGAAACTTCTGTTTCATCAAGAATTATTTCTTTTATGGAGGCAGCCTGAGCCTTGTCAAGTCCCTCTGTCTTGATTACAACCTTAGCTGTTTCACCGTCAAGATAAGCAACACAATCATCAAAACCCTGTGCTTTTATGAGGGATTCAATAGTCCCCTCCGATTCAATCAGCTTTGAAACTTCAACAGCGTCAAGGGCGTTCATAACCATTTCTTCTTCCGTTATGTCTCCGCCGCCTATTATTGACTGTAAAGTCTGTACAGCTGTATCACGGTTGTTCATCTTGTCAAGACGAGCCTGTGCGAAATAGTCTGATGCGTCTGCATTGACGGATTCTGTTTCGGCATTTACAAATTCCGTTTCACCGTAACTTATTGTATCATTCTTGGCAGTAACTGTTTTTGTGTCGGTATCGTCTGAAATTTTCGGAGCTGCCGCATAGTTTATGTATACCGCTATTGCAAGCATGAGAGTGAGGCAGGTCATTATTATTTGTTTTTTTCCTATAATTACAGATGGTTTTTTCATAGATTTATCTCCTTTACTGTTTCAGTTTTGTTACATATATTTTTCCTGTCGGAATACCAAGAGCAGCTGAAACCGCCCTGTAAATCTGTTCCTGCACTGACGGACTGTCAAATCCGCTGCACGCAATCACCGCTCCAGTTATTGCAGGAGTTTCAACGGTCTCAACAAGTGCAGACTTGTCACTTCCTCCGCCAATCATCACATATTTTCTTTCCTCCTCCGTCTTGTTTTCAGATTTGCTTCTTCTGCCCTCGGTTGCGTAAACGTATCTTTCATCACTTCCAACCGTAAGGTACACTTTAACATCACCTGCCCCGTCTATACTGCCCAGAAAATCTTCAAGCCGTTTTTCCGTTTCACTACGGTAACCTTCCGCAATGAAAATCTCATCAGCAGCTGTATATTCCAACTCGTCCGTTTTCTTTTTTTCCGGCACAAGTGATGATATCATTATCAGTACAAGACCCGCTATTCCAAGGACTGTAACCACAGTCATCATTCTTTTGTCCTTTGACATATTCCTGAATTTTTCAGTAATCTCCATTAATTACCTCCGTATCACTGCCAATACTGTTCCTTATTATTTCAGTTGCTTTTTCAAAATCGTCCGCACTGATTGTGACCTTACTAATAAATATGCTGTTATCATCAGAAATATTAACTTCTGTTTCAATTTTACTGCAATTTATTCCGACAGCGGAAAGGTGTTCCAGCAGTATTTCAGAAACATTTTCTGCGGTCTGTCTGCACAGTTCCTCAGAATAAGCCGAAGAACTGTATTCAGCACTGTCATAAGACGGAAAATCAGGCAGTTCAAAAGAAATTCCGCCTTTTGTAAACGACGCTATAAGAACAGCCGCAACAGTCAGATTAAGTAAAAGCTTCATCTGTGATTTAAGCTTTGTACCCGATACCATATTTTCAATCATACAGACACCTGCCGAAACTATACACACCGCCATTACAGCATTTTTGAAATCTTCCATTTTTCCCTCCTATGTAATACATTTCATAAGTATTCCTGTACACAGAATAAAAATTACTGAATAACAGACAAGCACGCTCTGTGCCACAGCAAGACCGCTGTCAATACCTTTCATGAGTTTAACAAGCGGTTCTGCCGAAAAAAGTTCTGCCACCGCCGTTCCCGTCCACATTATACAGCGGAATATCAGAAGTTCAAGAACAGGCGGAAGCATTATTATAATTATCGCAATAACTCCTACAGTTCCTACAGTCCCCTGAATAACGTCAAAACTACTCTTAACCGTTGCATATGCGTCCGAGACAGCTCCCCCCACAACAGGAACAGTCCCCGAAATCAGAAATCTTGCGGTTTTGGTGGCTACACCGTCTGCTTTTCCTCCTAATGTACACTTCATGGAAACGAACCCTGTAAAAAGCGTCATCGAAATTGTCATGCCCCATGTAATTATTTTTTTCAGCAGTCCTACTATACTTTCAAGCGAAACATTCGGAAAAATACTCCCCGACACCGCCAGCACTGCGGTTACACTGAGTACAGGAATAAGAAAATGCCGTGACAGTTCCACTATAAGTTCCGATGCTCCAAGTATGAGAACATTGTAAATCCCTGCTGTCGTTATACCTCCCGTCGCCACGGTAATTCCCGTAAAAACAGGCACAAATACTAAAATGAAACTTCCGCTACGTTCAACCGCTGTCAGCGATTCTTCATAAACCGTGAAAAGCTGTGGCATAATCACCGTTACCGCTGCCATAACACAAATCATGCTGTAAAGACTTGACGACACCCCCGAAGAAAAAACACTTTCACCTGCACTTTTCATTACCGCCGTAAACAAAACCACAATAATAATTGTCTTAAAAACTTTCAGCGGTGCTGAAATTCTTGCAATAAACGAATCTTTCACCATTGTTATAAGTTCGCCCAGTGAAAGACTGCTAATATCTCCATAACTGTAACCTATGTCATAATCAGACATAATATCATCAATCTGCTGTCCTATTTCTGTTTCACTGTCTGTATATTCGACGGCAAAGCTTTGCATAGGACAAACCGCAACCGTCAGAATAAAAAACATTAATATTATAATTATTGATTTTTTCATACTTGTCCTATATTATTTCATTTATTCTTTCGAGGAGTGCCTTAAGTACAGGCAGGCTCATGAATGTGACCGCTCCTCTTCCCCACATTTCCGCCGCCGATGCAATGGCATTTTCTCCACTGTCACGGCATATCTCGCACGTTATCTGTGTTATGAAACACACCGCAGCAGCCTTGAAAATAAGTGAAATATAGCTGTCCGATATGCCTGCCTGAGAAAATATATCCTGTACGTCCGAAACAAGCGGTGCAAGAAATACCATGAAACCACCAATCACCGCCACACACGCCGCAAGTGCAATCATAAGTGACTGTTCATGGCAGTGCTGTCGAAGCAGAACCGCAAAAATTGCCGAACATACACAAAATACCGCAACCGAAAAACAGTTTTCTACCATAAGCCGAACACCGTTTTTACTTTTTCAAACAAATCGCCGATTTCGTCCACTATAACTAACAGTACCACTATAAGACCGGCAAGTGTCGTCATCATTGCCTGTTCCTCACGTTCCGCACGTTTCAGAACAAGATTAAGCACTGCAATAATTATTCCTGTTCCTGCAATTTTAAAAATCAAATCAATGTCCATCATCTTCTTCCTTTCGTGCTTTAAATTACAAGTATGCCGACCATCACCCCGAAAAGCATACCGATACTTCTGTAAAGCCTCCCTTTCTGCGAATATGATTCAGAACGCTTTTTCTCCAGCATTACCGCCGTTTCCTCAAGTGCATTTATTGAAACAATCTGACCTTCAATATCACTTCTGCCAAGTATTTCACCGAAGTCGCATAAAAGTTTCTTTTCATCGTCGGGAAGATTTTTCTGCGAATTTACAGCATTTCTCCATATTTCATGAAAATCGTCGCTTTGACTGTAATTTTGCGGAATGTCATTTAAAAATGTAAGACGGAAAAGTTGTCCGTTCTGTCTGAGTTCCGAACTGAGATAATATACGTCAACCGCCCGACATCTGATAAGCATCGCAGAATTTATAAACATCTCCCTGATAC
>CAMWVV010000184.1 GCA_947177755.1 uncultured Ruminococcus sp.
TTCTCTCCTGTCTCTTTCTGCTATTTCAGGTTGTTTTTCTCTTGTTTTTCGATTCTTTTCAAAGGAGTGATTTTTATTATTTCGGCTGTATTTGGTCTGCCTGGTTCGGGCAAGTCTCTTTTTCTTGGAATGATTGCACAGCGTGCAGTACAGGGTAAAAACATTAATTTTCATGGTCTTTCTTTAGGCAGTCTTAAAAAATACAAGTATGTCTATACAAATTTCAGCTGTGACGGCTGTTACAAACTTGAATATGACAAACTCGGCATTTCAAATTATCGTGATTGCCTTATTCTTGTTGATGAGATAATGCTTTTATCTGATTCCCGAGACTACAAAAAATTTACTGATAATTTAAAATTCTTTTACTCAGAACATAGAAAAAGTAACTGTGATTTTATTTATGCAAGTCAATATTATAAAGATGTTGACTTAAAAATTCGTACTCGTACTGAACAATATTATTATGTTGAAAGGTCTTTCCTTAAATTTTCCCGTGTTCGTCGTATTGATTTCTTTTTTGATATTATTAATTTTAATATTACTGACGGCTTTTCATTTGCTCCTATTGCTTCGGATTTCTTTTTTTGGAGACCTCATTATTATGATAATATTGATTCCTATGAACTGGTCAACGGTTCATTACATGAAGAGCCTGTATTAATTCCTTGGTCTAATAAGTCTGAACTGCGGTAGAACGGCGGAGAGGGCAGGGGGGAAGCCCCCCCGAAGCTTGCGAGGGGGGCGACCCACCGCCCGACCGCCTACTTGATTGCTTTTTTATTTTATAAGAAATTAATTGCTTTTTCTTTAAATAAATTAGTTTTTATCTGTATATCGGTTAAAACCATTTCAAGAAAATTTGTTCTTATGATTTTACTATAATATTAACTGGGGTTATTGAGGTTAGTGGGGTTGATGTTAATCATAACTATCAAAAAAATGCTATAAATCGCTAAACGCACTAACCATTGGTCTTGCGTTAGTGCGTTTTCTTCAACTGGGGTTAGTGGGGTTCAACTGGGGTTAAATTAATTTATTGTGGGTGATTCTTTTTGGGAAATACTTCTAAAATCAGACAATTCACTTTTTCACAGTATGAAAAAAATCCTCGTACTGGTGAATTTCTTATTAACTTTGATGATGTCATTAAAAATCTTCGTAAATACAAAAGTTTTACTGAGTGGGCTTGCTGTATTCATGATAAAGATGTATACACAGAAGATGCTATTGACAAAATGCGTTATACTCTTGAATTAGAAGCTAAAAAAGCTGGTATTACTGACGAATTTTTATTAAATGATTATATAAATAAAAATTCTTGGGCAAAACTTGGTGATGTTAAGCCTCCACATATTCATGTTGCTGTTAAATGTACATATTCCATTAAAATTGAAGATATATCTCGTTTTCTTGGTATTCCTGAACATCTCATTGAAAAAGCAAAAGGAAAAAATGCTTTTCTTGATTGTGTCGAATATCTTACACACGAACATGAACATCAGCAAGCACTTGGTAAACATCGTTATGATGATTCAGAAGTTATTACATCTGTTAATTTTTCTGACTGGCGTGAACGCCTTGATTCCCGTAAGATTGATGAGGAAAAATCAGTTTTTCAACTGATAACGGCGACGGTCTTAATGAAGATTGGTACAGTGTTATCGACAAGGATGAATATGAGGATTTAAAAGATGTCTATATGCAGTTCAAAAGAGGAGAGTACGAAACAGATACAGAAGAAACAACATCATCAGAAACCACCGATACAACAGAAACAACAGAACAGTGCTACAGGGAACTTGACGGCGACGAATATATTAGTATGCTTGGCAAACTGCAAAAAGCACGTCAGGAATACTTAACAAGAAAGGCAACACTTCCGAATACACGCATTAATGTATATGTCTTTGGTGCTGGTGGTACTGGAAAAGACGTTTTCTGTGAACTTCTTTCACAAGCCCTTTATCCTGAATCGGAAGATATTCGTGATGTTATGTTTGGTATCGGTGACGGCAACAGCACTTTTGACGGATACGACGGACAGCCTGTTCTTGTGTGGTCTGACTTCCGTGCGGCACACTTTCAGCACCTCGGCAAGCGTATTACTCTTACTTCTCTTGAACCACACCCGAAACATCAGGGCGGCAATGTTGATATCAAGTTTGGCAGTACCAAACTTATTCATGCCTACAATATTATAAACGGTGTTGAAAATTTTCATGATTTTATTAAAGGTCTGACTGATGCGTTTGTTACCCGTTCTGGCTTTCGTTCATGCTCTGAGGTTCAGAACATAGAACAGTTTTACAGGCGTATTCCTGTTGTGGTTTGTCTTGCTCCTGACAAGTTCACTATTACAGTTAATTCGGGTGTTTACTTCGGAAACAATAATTTTCAGAGTTACGAACTTTACAAGCAAATCAAGGGTAGTTTTGCATATCTTCAAAAAGTCTGCGGTTCTGACAAGGAACTTATGAAAATGCTTTCTTCAAATATGATTTCTCCGGTTGTTGAAATTATCGGTGAAATTCATAAAAAGCTTGATTTACCCGAAAGAAAACGTGAAGATATTATACTTGATGTTGATAAGCTCGGTTTCGGTGAAGTTGTTTCTGTCGGCAGAAAATTTGAAACTCCTGTTGACCTCTCCGAATATGAAACAATTCTTGAATAGAGAGGTGATAGAATGAATCAGAAAGAAATAACACTGCTTATGGCGTACATATACAATAATACTGACCGTCTTGAAGATGAGGTCAAGCAATTGCAGTCAAATGTTCGTTTCCGCCGAATTGATTCCGCTGATAGTATGGAGCTTACTAAATCGTTGATTTACCTTGAGGCTTTCAAAGAGATTACTACACATATTCGTTGCCTGCTGAACTTATGCCCCGACGAAAAAGAAAAAACAGGGGATTAATGCCCCTGTTCCTTGCTATTGGTCTGTCGGTTCTGCCTGCCCTGCGTTCATGTCCTTGTCAAGAAGTTCCACGATTAAGGCGTTAAGGCTCTTGCCCTTGCTCTCTGCGTGGTTCTTGTACTTCTCTTTGTCTCCCTTAGCAACACCAACAACAATTCTGTCTCTTTTTTCTTTCATGTATTTCATTGTTCTTTCTTTGGCTTTTTCATCATAGTATTTTGACATTGTTGAAAACCTCCTTTTTTAAAAGTATATCACTTTTTCATATAGTTGTCTATATGCGAAATGCACAAAAATAAACTTGTTTTTTTCTCATATTTTTACAGTTAGTGTGATAAAACAACCCATTGACATATAGTGCACTATATGATATAATAGAACTATGGAAAGAGGAAACACAGCAACAACCGACCAACGAGAATCGGCAACGATAGCAGACGGCACGGAGTGAGAGTGAAACAATCTTGAAAAGCAAGGGCAGGGAAGACCGTCAGAAGATACTACAGCATACACAGTCAAGGCTACAGGTGTGTGTGTTATGGTATAGTCCGACAGTAAGACTTGCTACATCTACGGCAAGTAGCCACCGTAGAGAAACTTGCATTGAATCTGAAATAAATGAAAGGTCTGATATTATGAGAATAAAGTATTTCGGAAATATGAAAGATGATAACGGACATATCCGTGAAAATACACGTATTGCAGTTATTTACTACAAGGACAGCGAAATAGATAAAATTTCTAAACTTTATCATGTACTTAAAAATGAGGGTTACAAATTCAGTTTTTCAACTGATAACGGCGACGGTCTTAATGAAGATTGGTACAGTGTTATCGACAAGGATGAATATGAGGATTTAAAAGATGTCTATATGCAGTTCAAAAGAGGAGAGTACGAAACAGATACAGAAGAAACAACATCATCAGAAACCACCGATACAACAGAAACAACAGAACAGTGCTACAGGGAACTTGACGGCGACGAATATATTTATATGCTTGGCAAAATGCATAAGGCACGACAGGAATATTTAACACGAAATTCAGCAGCTGAAACACCTGAGCCGTTAGATAACAAACATGAACAGCCTGACGACGCGTCCGAAACAGATAAAGAAGAATCTGTTTCAGAAGTTAAAGAGTGTACAAGCTGTCCCGAATGTATCTATTATGAAAAATGCACTTCAAACGCTCCCGAACGTATTCAATGTAAATCAAAATATCCTTGCATTGTTTTATCTTGCTGTGCTGACTTCCAAAGTCGCAAGAGTATTGATGACATCTACGAGGAACAGAAAAAGACCGAACCAGTGTATGAACCCGAAAGCGATTCAGACTACGGGGATATACTGGAAGATGATGACTTGCCATTCTGACTGTTTAAAACTAATGTCAAATAAGGTGGTGAATAAATTTTGTTATTATGTGATTTTATCGGCACTTATGGTTACGGTGTATGTGGTAATGTTTTGATTAGCATTTATGGTTTCTGCGAGGAACTTAAACAGGGAGAAGTTATTTCTTCTGAATGGTATGATGATATCAAAGGACGCACTATAAAGTATTGGCAGATTATCGAAGGTGTTGTACCTGAAATATTCATTATACTTTCTTACTGTTGAAAACTAATGTCAAATAAAGTGGTGAAAAATAATGCTTGTATTACTGATACTAATAATTTTCATCATAATAGTAATATTTTATCTGATATTAAAAACTGGTGGATTTTTACTTGACGGATTGACAAGTCTGATTAACAGAATTTTCACATTGAATTTTTCCGAGTTTTCCAATTCAGAA
>CAMWVV010000185.1 GCA_947177755.1 uncultured Ruminococcus sp.
TGAAAAATACGGATTTAACCTTATATTTCTTCCGCCATATTCTCCTGAACTCAATTCTATTGAAAAATACTGGTTTGTATTAAAGCACAGGATAAAAACTTTTTTGCGTATAAATATTTCTTTAGATGATGCTATTCACTATATTTTTCGATATTCTTAGTGTTCTGTTTTAAAATAGGATAGCTATATTACGATATATCAGAAGAAATTGTGAACTACGTCTGTCCCCTGTAACACACCATTAAAACACATCATTACTTACAATTGCAAGAGTACTTTTTGACAATTGCTTGAATGTCATTCTCCGAAATAAAAACACAACCACCCGTAATTGTGCAAAATGCAACAAAAACTAACGCATTTTGCACAATTACTACTATACAGTTCTACGAAAGAATTTGTTAAAATTCGCAATTGTTCAAAAAGTAGAAAACTACGTTTTCCGCTTTGCGCCCTTGCAATTGCCGTCTGATGTGTTATGTGACAGGTGTTACAAAGGTAACAGACTGTAGCCCACAATTCCCGATTCCTGATATACCGTAGATATACAGCATTCCGAAATAAAAAATAAGTTCGTACTTAAACAGTACGTTCAGGCACTCCGTGTGTAAACATTACCACGCAAGCCGTCAAGCCATCTACCCGTAGATGATGTGACCGCAGGCGTGTCCGCTTTCGGAGCAGTACGACCGTTGGAGACTTTCGGCGGATTTGTACAATATGCTGAATCTGATTTTGTGATGAAAGACTTCTGATACAGCAATATGCACAAAGAACGGTGACCAGTGCGATCGCTCAGGCTTTGGCGGAGTGTTTCGGAGAGAACAAAAAACCCCCGATTACTCAGGGGCATTATTGTAAAATCATAATAGTTTGGTGCAATTTTTAATAATATCAAATTGCGTTTAAATTTTTTCTTGACAAAATCCCGTTTCATATATTATAATAAATTTACGGAGGTGCTTTATATGCAGATTGTTTTATGTTCATTAATGGGCTATCTTATCGGGAATATCAACCCTGCCTACATACTTTCCAGACTTAAAGGTTTTGATATCCGTGAAAGAGGTTCGGGAAATGCAGGAGCGTCAAACGTAACTATGGTTATGGGCAAGAAAGCAGGCGTATTTACCGCTTTGTTTGATATTTTCAAGGCTTTTGCCGCTTCTTTTATTGCCGCTGAATTATTTCCGCAGATAAAGTATGCAAAAATTATGTCAGGCGTATCATGTATCATTGGTCACATTTTTCCGTTTATGATGAAATTTCACGGCGGAAAAGGTCTGGCTTGTCTTGGCGGTGTTATACTTTCCTTCAATCCCACCATTTTCTTTGTGCTTTTACTTGTGGAGCTGATACTTGCACTTACGGCTGACTACATATGTATTGTAGCTCCGTCGGGTTCTGTTATGTTTACCCTTTTTTATGCACTGCTTACAGGTGACCCGACAGGAACTGTTATGCTTGCTGTAGTTTCTGTTATAATTCTTTTCAAGCATATCGAAAATTTTGAAAAGATTCAGAAAGGTACGGAAGTACATATAAGTTTCCTGTGGCAGAAAGACGACGGGCGTAATCGTCTGAATAAACACTGAATACATAACGAAAGCTGTCTGTAACGGACGGCTTTTTATTTTGTGTAACATAAAAGCAAAGTACTGAATATAATAGTATATAAGCATATTATGCTGAAAGGAGGTGCTTTATGGACATGGCAACTGTTATTGCCGTGATGATTCTTGCGTTTATAACGGTACTGGAACTGGTAAGCCTTTTCCGAAGCAGGTCATGCTGTGAGAATATACTTGACTTTGCCGCCGTTATACCCGTTTTTCCGACAGACGATAATCTTTCATCAAGACTGAACTGTCTTTCCGAAAAAATCGCCTGCGGTCGCTGTCACGCAGAAGAAATAATACTTATCAGTTATGATGCTTCACCAGAACAGCTTGATATGTGCCGGAAGTTCTGCAAAGAGAACTGCTGTGCTGTTATTGCGGATTCGTCGGAAGTTGAAAAAATATTGTCAGAAACATTTGCAATTGAAAGGAAAACATAGTATAATATAAGATGTATTATTATTCAGGAGGTTTTCTATGGAGCAGAAAATGCTGCACATTGAAGGTACGGTTGAAAATGTGCTGTTTAAAAACGAAAGTAACGGATATATTGTATTTGACCTTGACGCAGGCGGTGAGCTTATAACCGTTGTAGGAGAACTCGGAGAGGTGGCAGACGGTGAAAGCCTTATCCTTGAGGGAAATTATGTTACTCATAAAAGATTCGGTACACAGTTCAGGGCGGAATACTGCGAACAGAAACTACCCGATACTGCTGTAAACATAGAAAAATATCTTTCTTCGGGAGTAATAAAAGGAATAGGCTCGAAAATTGCTGAAAGAATAGTTAACGTTTTTGGTGACAGAACGCTTGAAATCATTGAAAAAGAACCGCACCGCCTGAGTGAGATAAAAGGAATTTCTCCTGCAAGATGTAAATCAATCGCAGAAGAGGCAAAGAAAATTTTTTCACTCAAGATGGTTACTTCTTATCTGGCACAGTATGAAATAAAATTCAGCTTTGCCATGAAAGCTTATCTGAAATACGGTGCGGACACTATTGATATGATAAAAATGAATCCATATCTTCTGTGCGACGATTCAGTTGAACTTGATTTCAAAAGAGCGGACACAATCGCATATGACCTCAGCATTGAAAGAAATTCCGACAAACGTATTATTGCAGGTATCAAATACATACTCAAAGCAAATACTGCCTGTGGTCATTCGTGTCTGCCTCTTGATTTTCTGTCATCAAAGACTGTTTCCGTCCTTAATATCTCCGAAAGTGATTTTTACCGTTCTTACGACAATGCGGTTGAGGAATGCGAACTTTTTGAATATATTAAAAATGAACGTGAATATGTATATCTTCCCGAATATTATAATGCAGAAAAATTTATTGCCGACAGAATAAATGTACTTAAAGATTTTACCACGCCTGAAGAATATGACTTTGCGGGTCTGATTGAAGAGGAAGAAAAGAAACACAATATAAAATATGAAGACTTACAGAAAAAAGCCATTTCTTCCGCTGTATCGGAGGGGCTTATGATTCTTACGGGAGGACCGGGAACAGGAAAAACAACAACTCTCAAAGCTATTATTTCCGTATTTGAAAAAAAGGGACTTAAAGTTGTTCTTACCGCTCCGACGGGACGAGCAGCAAAACGAATGGCAGACCTGACGGGATATGAGGCGAAAACTATTCACCGTCTGCTTGAAATAACATTTGATTCGGGTAATAAATATCGTTTTGTCCATAATGAAAACAATCCCCTTGCCTGCGATGTGGTAGTCATTGACGAGATGTCAATGGTGGACGTGCTTCTTTTCGATTCCCTGCTCCGTGCGTTAAGACCTAACTGTAAGATTATTATGACGGGCGACAGCGACCAGCTCCCGTCTGTAGGAGCTGGAAACGTACTCCGTGACCTTATAGAAAGCCGTGCCGTCACTGTTGTAAGACTGACTGAAATTTTCAGACAGGCAAGACAAAGCTGTATAGTAACAAATGCACACAGAATTGTTTCCGGAGAATATCCCGACCTTTCCAGAAAAGACAGCGATTTCTTTTTCTTTAAACGTGACATACCTGAAAATGCGGTGCGTCTTATACTTGAACTTGCAAATAAAAGACTTCCCGAAGCTTACCACTACTCCCCTTTTGATGATATACAGATTCTGTCACCGTCAAAAAAAGGAACTCTCGGCACAGTCGAACTCAACAGGGTTCTTCAGAACGAAATCAATCCGCCCGATAAGTCCAAGCCTGAACACAACAGCATCATATACACTTTCAGACTTGGCGACAAGGTTATGCAGACAAAAAACAATTATGATATAGTGTGGAAACGTGGCAGTGAACAGGGTACGGGAATTTTCAACGGAGATATAGGACGGATAACAGGAATAAACAAGTCCGAAATGTCTGCCGTTATTGATTTCGACGGAAGAACCGCCGAGTATTCATTTGAACAGCTTTCACAGGTTGAACTTGCCTATGCTGTAACTGTTCATAAAAGTCAGGGGTGTGAATTTGAAGCGGTAATAATGCCTGTTCAGAGGGGATTTGAGAAGCTTAATTACAGAAATCTTCTGTATACGGCAGTAACACGTGCAAAAAAATTACTTATACTTATAGGAAACGAATCTGTAATACAAAATATGGTTGACAATAACCGTCGTACACGCCGTTATACCTGTCTGAAAAATATGCTGACCGAAAAAAACATATGCTTTGAAAATAAAAAGAAAAGAGAAAATCTCGGAATAATTGAATTTCTGGAGGTTAAGGAAAGAAAGGAAAGATAAAAAATGTCTAACAACGATATCGGAATTGATTTAGGAACATCAAATATTGTAATAACTATGGGAAGTAAGGGCGTTGTACTCAGTGAACCGTCTGTTATAGCCTACAACACAAGGACAGAGAGAGTGCTTGCCGTCGGCAAAGATGCATATGAAATGATTGGAAGAAATCCTGACTACATATGCGTTTCACGTCCTGTCAGCGAGGGCGTTATTTCCGATGACGACCTTGCACGCAGTATGTTACAGGAATTTATTATAAAGATAGCAGGTCATCAGCTTCTCAAGCCAAGAATTATAATATG
This sequence comes from uncultured Ruminococcus sp., assembly GCA_947177755.1. Lineage (GTDB taxonomy): Bacteria > Bacillota > Clostridia > Oscillospirales > Ruminococcaceae > Ruminococcus. Next base: position 4,676 of record CAMWVV010000185.1, read on the forward strand.
TATACC
>CAMWVV010000186.1 GCA_947177755.1 uncultured Ruminococcus sp.
TCATAGTTTTCAGAATATCACCCTCGAAGATTCTTTCATAGTTCAAGGCTCTGTAGCCTGTGAACACTCCGACAGTTTCCGGAATAACTTCACATGAAACATCGTCATGCTGGTCAATGTCTATACCAGTACTGCATCTCCTAATGTCACCATATACCCATTCTCCGTCAGCGGTTTTTCCTCTGAATAATACTTCTGATTTCATTTTTTTACCTCCTTTTTTTCTGAATAATCGGGTATCTGTAAATCTTCGATATGACAGCCGAAGAACTCAGCAAGTTTCCAGTAAGTTACTTTTGACGCAACACCTTGTTCAAAAGCAGAATACAAAATACCACAGTCTATACCGCTTTCTCTGCTTAATTTCCTGACAGTTTCTATCCCTTTTGACTTCATCAGCCGGTAAAGCTCACTGATATTCGGTGTTATTTTCATGTTGCACCTCCTCTTCCGTTCCACTCAAAGTCGAAGTCTGTACGTTTAATTTTGCAGACCGGCTTGCCGTTCTTTGCGTCGTAACGCCTGTAAAATATGCCGTTTATGACAGCACAGCAAGCACCGTCCCATTTCAGCGTTGCCTCACCGTGCAGGAAGGCTTTTTCACAGCCTTTGTTTATCTCCGGCAGAACGTCAATGACTTTGTTTTCGCCGAAAACACGCCGGAATAACGTTGGTATCTTCTTCATAAAATTTCTCCTTATTTATTCAATTGGTCAACAACCTTTTTTACTTCGGCGAGAATTTCAGCGGTTGTCCACTTTTTGTAGTGTGATGTGTCAATGTCAAGCCAGTGTTCGTGCATCATAAAGCCGGAATAGTCGCAACAATGACCATAATCCCAGCCAATCCACCAGCCGCCGTCGACAAACAGACCGTTAACATAGCTGTCCGAGTATGTAAGACCGCAGTGGCAGTCAACCGGAATGTCATCATATTTCAGACCATACCCTCCGGAATTTTCACATAGGCACACGGGTGCAGTCCTTTTGAGACTATCCTATATTGATAGCCGTTATATGTACCGCTGTCAAGAAGTTCTGTTTTAAATCGGGGTTCGTAAACCATTTCTTTCATATTTGTCACTTCCTTTTGGTCTGCCTCATCAGCGTCGGGCAACCACTTCCGACGGACAGCGGATTGTAATCCACTGTTTCGGCTGTTTCAGTACTGTAAGCCTACAAAGTCAGCAATTATATTGTCAAAATTCAGTGCATCATTGTTGCCTGACTCTTTTGCTTCTTTGTACTTGTTCACGGCAAAAACAGCTGTTCGCTTACGGCTTTCGCATTTTCCGCAGACATTGTCAAGTGTCTGAAGTGCAAGCTCGCAAATCATAATCATGTCTTCATGCCTGTGCATTGTCCTAATAGTACTTGCTGAACCTGTGTCCTGATAATTGCGTTCTGCCTCATCGTACCTTTGCTGTGCTTCTTTGAGTTTTTTTAATATAATCTTTCGCTTTCGTTCCTTAATCTCAGATTCATATTTAATTTGGTCGTCTTCTGTCCAACTCATTTTCTTCACTCCCTTCCTCTGAACTCAGTCTGCACGGAATTCTCATATATTTGCATTTTTTGCAGTTGTGTTTTGCACGATTTATAAGTATCGTCCTGTCATGTTCTTCCTGAAACTGTTTCTCAGTCTTGCGGAACTTGCATAGTTCGTCCGTTCCACGACACTTCACGCCGACAAGAATCTGACAATACCTGCTTGTCCCCACAAATCTGCATATTTCTTCTTCCAGTGGTATCACCTCCTGATATCAATTTCTTGGGATACGGCTGATAGGCTCAACCGTTCAGAAGCCTTATATTTCAAATTCTGCGTAACTACAAGCTATTCTGTTCCATTGGTAAGCAACAAGGTCACATTCTCCGTCAGTATCTTCTCTGTATTGTTCCATAGCATCGGTGAGTTCCGCAAGTGTTTCAAAACCACCATAATATTCACCATTCTCATCAATTCCGCCGTCTATATACTCACCGTCAGGATTTTCATAAAAATCAGCAAGCTGGTATTTCATCGTTTTCACCTCTTCCAGTATTCAGTTTTGTTTGGTTCTGCAAGCTGTGCTGTAGTAAGAACTCTTTTGCCCTCGTTCTCAATCGGGGATAACTGAAATTCAGGCATTTTAATCATTTCTTTCTGTTTTTGATGTTTGATAAACGCTTATAAGCAATGCTGTCATCATATTCATAATTGCTTCAAGCTGAAGTCTCTGATCTATTGTCATTGAATCAGCTATTTCTCTTATTTCCTGTGGTGTCGGTGTGCTTTCGTTCTTCATAGTTCAACCTCCTTTTATTTGATTTTAAGTAGAAACTCCTTTAAGTTTTCTCCTGTGATGTTTCTGCTTGTTTAGCTTTGAGCCGTTGCCCTTGCTGTGATTATATAATACCACGTTTTTTTGTATATGTCAAGTGTTTCCACAATATCTCGTTGTAGTATACAAAAATAATTTGTAATTTTGTGCTATTTCAACAAATATTCAATGTTTCTAAGATTTTTAGAACACTACATGTTGACAAATACAATATTTTGTTGTATAATAAAAATGAAAGGTGGTGAGAAAATGTCAAATGAAGAGCTAAAAATCACAAGAGGCTTGATTTTAAAAGAACTTAGAAGTAAAACGGGAAAAAGTCAATCAGATGTGGCAAAATCTATAGGTATTACTCAACAGGTTTATCAAAATTATGAAGCCGGAAGACGTGAAGCAAGTTATGATACATTAATAAAGCTTGCGGACTTCTATGGAGTGTCTATTGACTATCTTTTAGGACGAACATCTGTAAAACAAATGGCAACCGAACAATCAGATTCATTGGAAGATATTGATTCTTCTGAGCTTACAGAACGAATTGTAATGAAATACACCAAACTCAGTGAAAATATGAGAACATTGTGTATGGAAATGTTCAGGCAAATATCAGCAGTTATGGATACTGAAATAAAAGAAATAATGCAGCAAGAACCAACAACTAGAATTTTGCAAACTACTCAAAGCTCTCGACCCTTCGAGAAAATTGCAAGAAACGGAAAGAGAACAATCCTATCAGACGAAGAAGTAGAAAAACTCCATGCCTTAGATGATGATGAACCACCAAACCTAAACTAAAGAAAATCCCCTACTCAACAGTAGGGGATTTTTTATAAAATTTACTAATATTTACATAATTTTACAAGAATCACCAAAAACTGCATAGAATGAAGTAGAGGTGATTTTTTTATGTTTAATGATTTTTACAATATTTACAAAGGAGCAAGAGACAGTTCTTGGAGATTCTTAATCGACCATAAGGTTGATAGTTTACCCATTGACCTTAACAAAATCTGCGAAAATATGGGTATCAATTTAAGAATTGATAGAGGGGTACTAACGTGTGAACGTGGAGTAACCATTACAGACGGGAGTGCAACTTACATAGTGTTAAAACGTGATACAATACCAGCAATGCGTTACACTACTGCCCATGAATTAGGACACATAGTGCTGGGGCATACGTTAAAAAATGGAAAAATAGGACGTACATTCATAATGGACGACGAACAAGAGTATCAGGCAGAAAGATTTGCAATAGACATTCTTGCACCTGCTTGTGTTCTGTGGGGACTGAATTTACATACTGCAAAAGATATTTCCAAAGTGTGTAATATTTCCGAAAGAGCAGCACAAATCCGTGCCGAACGTATGGAAATACTGTACAGACGTAATATGTTCCTCTCTCACCCACTGGAACGTCAAGTATTTCAGCAATTCAGACCATTCATGAATAACAGATAATTGAGTTAAAAACTATTGACTTTTTCTGTGATTTGTGTTATTATAATTGTAAGTATATAGTTTTGTTGAAAACTGCCGGTAATGCTGGAAGGCTTCTGGATTGACACAGTTTTTCCGTACTCAACGAAAAAAAAACTGTGTCAATCCTAATTACATATCCGCCGTATAAAGCAGTATAGGAACTTTCATGACTCTCCTGACAGTACACCATTTCAGATGTATACACCGGTATAGACTGATGGTGTCCGAAATCTGTTTTAACCATGGCAAATCTAATTATTACGTTCTGCCCCCGTACTGCTTCATCACCGATGCATTTTCTCAATGCAGAATCCTCCACGCTCTTTTTTTATTGAGGGTATCTGGCGTTTAAGTTCCCTCTCCTGCTTATCCGGAAATATCAGGAGTACACTCCGGACAGCCGAGTATTTTATAGCAGCGGCTACTCTCACCCTATGTTTTTTATGGAGAAACTTTCTTGCTCTTGAAAACTCACATATTTGATTTAAATAAACGGACTGTGACGGATTCGAACCGTCCACTGTTTCACTGCCACGCAGTCCAATATATTTTACATAGTTATTATTGTACTGTTTTTGGCACATTTTGTCAATTGTTAAATGTGCCAAACTTAGCACATTATTTTTAGTAAATGTGCTATAAAAAGCACATTTTCGATTGGAGGGGTTTGTTTATGTTATGTTATGATAAGTTGTTTACACTTTTAAAAGATAAAGGTATCAATAAATCAAGTTTAAGAAATATGGGTTTTTCTCCACATTTTACTGTTAAACTGGCTAAGGGTGAACATATCAATACAATAAATATTTATAAACTCTGCAAACTCCTCAACTGCCAACCCTCCGACATAATGGAATATATACC
>CAMWVV010000187.1 GCA_947177755.1 uncultured Ruminococcus sp.
ACCATTGGTTTTCTGCTTGCGGATATTATTAATCTAAAGTGGAATTGCTGTAAGGACGATGAGGACTATATTAGGCTGAAAGACTATTTTGAGCAGTATGACAAAGCAGCGGAATATGATGGTAATATGCTTATTACACACGAAAGGTTTCTGAATTTTAACCCGAATTCAGAAATTCTTGAAGGACGGAAAGTTATCATTGATGAAGATATTATAAGAAGCGTTTTTGCTACCGAAACCGTCAGAAATGATGATATACGAAAAGCATTGCAGAATGACATTTTTAAAGAGAAGTCAAAAGAAAGGCTTACTGCTATACTTAACGGCGGAGAGTACCAGAAATATGATTCCAGGGCTGGAATTAATATAGAAGAAGAAACACCGTATCAGTTAAATGGTATAAACAGTAATATTCTGGACTTGCTTAATGCAAAGGTACTTATAAAAGACGGAATGAACACTTTGTATATAAAGACGAAAAATTTTCCGTGCAAAAGTGCTGTTATAATGTCGGCTACTGCGAACGCTGATATTTATAAGTGGTTATTGTATATGCCGATAACGGAATATCGCTGTAAAGAAGCTGAATATATGGGTACAGTAAACTTATACACCGACAGTACATATAGCCGTAATACTCTTATTAATGGTGATAATCATGATGAACTGATGAAGAAAATAAAAGAAATAACAGGCACCAGTGCTGTAATAACATTTAGGGCAATAGAGGATAAATTTTGTACTGAATATCATTTCGGAGGTATAGAGGGTCTGAACTGCCTTGAAGGTAAGAATATATCTGTAGTCGGACTTCCTAATGTTGATGAAAAGGTATATAAGTTGTATGGTATGCTTATGGATATTAACGTTGAAGATAAGCATATATCCTATATGAAAACACAGTATAACGGGTATGAGTTCTGGATGAATACTTTTAAAGATTACCGTCTCAGAACTATACAGATGTGGCTTGTTGAAAGTCTTCTGGAGCAGGCTGTAGGTCGTGCAAGACTTCTGCGTTTTGACTGTACTGTAAATGTATTTGTGAGATTTCCTATAGACCAGTCTAATCCAATGTAAAAAAACTTGTGGACACGAAAAGCTGGAATCTTTTGAGTGACAGTGAAAAAAACGGTGATTTTTGCCATAAACTCCTATATATTATATAGGAGTATGCGGCATTTTTCACCATTCAAAACAAATATTTCCAGTTCTTCGTTTCCAAATTAAAAGCGAGTCGCTGTAATAAAGTAATTTCAGTAGTATATGTAGAATGAAATACATAAGTGATTTAACAGACACACAATGAGAATGACTATTTTTCAGCAGGCAATAAAAGTATGTGGATTTTTTGTCAAATATATTTATTCGGATATTTTCCATAAATATTCAAACTCGTCTTTCAAGGTTTGGTAGTGTTCAGAAGTACAGTCAAGTTTCTGAACCAGTCGTCTTCTGTATCCTATATTTCCATATGTAGAAAGTATATAAAATACACTTGATTTGTTATTTTTCATATTGAAAGAATAATATGAGTGCAATATCGGAAGTTTTGATATTTTTAATGTTATAAGATTGCTGTATTCAGAGGCAAATTTTCTCCATATTTCGTGACAGTATGATATTTTAATATAGGCTTTATCGGGATTCCGCATTTCCTGAGCCAGAATTTCATTAGTGCTTTCATCACCGAGTATTACATTAATTTTAACGTGAGTTCGATAAAAAAAATATAGAAAAAGCCGCCGAAATCTGTTATAATGAGAATAACAACAAACTCAAAGAAACAGAAAGGCGGTTTTTTCAATGGAAGAACAAGTAGCAATTTTTTGTGATGCAGATGATTTTTGTAAGGCATATGAGAAGTATTGCAGAAACAAACTATTGATGGATAAAGAAGAGGTAGTGCCCAAAACAAAAATGGCATTGAGTGAGATTATGACCATATTGATTATGTACCATTTATCGGGATATCGGACATTTAAATGGTATTACGTCAATCATGTCATGAAATATCAGAAACAGGATTTCCCCACGCTGGTCAGCTATAATCGTTTTGTGGAAATCATGAAGTACGCACTTGTTCCATTACTATTATACACCATTCGTGCCCGTTTTGGCAAGTGTTCAGGAATATCTTTTGTTGATTCCACTCCTTTGAAAGTATGTGATAATCATCGTGTTTTCAGTGAATATGCAGCAAAAGGTAAAAGTTCCATGGGCTGGTTCTATGGTTTCAGACTGCATATGATTATCAATGATAAAGGTGAAATTCTGTCTTTCTGTCTTACTTCAGGCAATATAGATGATAGAAATGAAGATGTGATGGATTCATTGACTAAAGAAATATTTGGAAAACTGTTTGCTGACAGAGGCTATATTTCTCAGAAACTGTTTGAAAAACTTCTGAAAAAAGACATTACACTTGTCACAAGGGCAAAGAAAAATATGAAAAACAAGCTGATGGATTTATACGACAGACTTATGCTTCGCAAGCGTGTTGTAATTGAATCTGTAAATGATTTTCTGAAAAACATCTGTGATACAGAGTATTCCAGACATCGCAGTGTAACCAATTTCCTTGTCAATCTGGTTTCTGCTCTGGCAGCTTATTCCTTTCTGCCTAAAAAGCCCTCTGTCTGTTCCTCTTCTGATATGCCAAAGGGCTTTTTATGCCTATTCGACTGATTTTTTCTGTCGAACTCACGTTAAATAATATATTTTATTGGGTGGGAAATATATATCCCACTCTTTTTTTCATTTGGGTGAACAGGGTGAATGTCAGGGTGAAATGCTTTAAATCACTTTCACCCCTGAATAAATAAAACTTTGTTGAGCAGGTCGTGAAATACGAGGGGGTCTCTAAAACCACAAAAAGAAGTTTTGTGGTCAGCGTAAAAGCATTTTAACGGCTTTGTATGCCTTGTCTTGATATTACAAAGTATAGTTACATTGCTTTAAACAAAATCGCATACAACGCATTTATAGACGTGCTATGAATTAGTGTGAAATCAATATGAAGTAACAAGTTGCTTTGCCTTTTCAGGAGATTTTCCCCGATATAAAAAAAATCCTCAAATTGAGGACGGTCATTAATGACAAGTCTTTTTGCTGGACTGTTTACCTGCTCCGGAACTCAATAAAAAAATTTTTTTGAAAGTCTTGACATTTCTATAACTTTTAAGTATAATATAAGTAAGGGAAGTGAAAAAATGTACAAGATAAACTTTTACAGGGACAAGAACGGAAAAGAACCAGTTGCAGAATATATTACTGAACTGTCAAAGAAAAAAGATAAGGACAGCAGAATAAAACTTAACAAAATACTTGACTATATAAACGTACTGAAAGAACACGGTAAATCGGCCGGAGTACCTTATATAAAACACATTGAGGACGAAATATGGGAACTCAGACCACTGAGAGACAGAATATTCTTTGTAGCATGGAATGGTGACAGTTTTATATTATTGCATCATTTCATGAAGAAAACACAACAGACACCAAAAAGAGAGATTGAGCAGGCTAAAAGAGAATACAAAGACTTGATTGAAAGGAGTACCAAATATGATGAATAACAGTGCAGTGGGTAAAAGCTGGGATGAACTTGAAAAGGAAATTTTTACTCCGGAAGAAATCGCTGAAAGTCGTCTTAGAGTAGCTTTAATTGGCGAATTTATAAAAGCACGTGAGGAGCAGGGTATAAGTCAGAAAAAGCTTGAGGAACTCAGCGGAGTAAAACAGCCGATAATTTCAAGAATGGAAAAGGGCAGTACAAGTCCACAGCTTGAAACGTTCCTAAAAGTTCTTGCACCTCTCGGAAAAACTCTTGCAATAGTTCCAATAGAAAAATAATAAAAAAATCCGTTCGGTATTGATTTACTGGGCGGATTTTTTCTTTGAATGTATATCTTGTTATGCTTTCATCATTGGTTAGTACCATGTTTGCACTCTAAAAGTGTTCATCGGAACGGAGCAGGCAATACAAGCAAGCTACTGAATACTTTCCCACTATATAGTCATTCTACTTATAAACAGAACTATAATTACATAGAAAAGCGTAATGAATAGAATCATTTAAAGATAAGTGATAACGCAGAAATGCTTTTATTCTATGTTTTAAAACATGCCAGTATTTTTCTATGGGATTGAGTTCGGGAGAATATGGCGGAAGAAAAATAAGGTTGAAACCGTATTTACTGCATATCTGATAAAGCTGCTTTTTACGGTGAAAAGGCGCATTGTCCATAACAATGGTTGTACCTTCTTCAAGACACGGCAGCAGGCACTCTTCAAACCACATTTCAAAAAGTGCTGAATCCATTTTTGAGTTGTACTACATCGGTGCGATTATTTCATTTCCGAGTTTTGCAGCAATAATATTTGTTCTCTGAAATTTTTTCCCTGGTATTTTGCCATAAACTTTCTTTCCACGGGGTGCATATCCATATTCACGGTAAAGACATTTATCTATACCTGTTTCGTCGGTATATGCTGTTTTTTCTTTCGGAATAGCTTTTATTTTTTCCTGATATTCCTTTACTTTTTCAGGACTTTGCTCTTTATAGCTGAACGTCTTTTTTTTCGTGTTATTCCAAGTCTTTTATACGCCTTGCTTATTGC
>CAMWVV010000188.1 GCA_947177755.1 uncultured Ruminococcus sp.
ACAAGAGAAAGCCTCTTATTCTTTGCAGGATTATGATTTTGACTAAGCAGTCATTACTAAAAAAACTTTACTATAGACAAAAGTTATGACTGGCAATAAAAAATAAGTGTTAACACATATCAGGTAAAGTATGCTATAATAAATACAGTAAAATTTGAAAGGAAGAATATTATGAAAACTTCAATTATAGGTTATCCGAGAATCGGCTCTTTGAGAGAGCTTAAATTTGCAAGCGAAAAATATTTCAAGGGCGAAATTTCTGCATCTGAGTTGCAGGAAACAGCAAAAAATCTCCGCTCTGCAAATCTTAATGTACAGCGTGAAAGCGGACTTGACTTCATTCCGTCAAACGACTTCTCTTTCTATGACGGAATACTTGATACAGCGGTTTTGCTGAATGCTGTTCCCGAAAGATACAGAAATCTGAAACTCTCAGAACTTGATACATACTTCGCAATGGCGAGAGGTTATCAGGGCAAAAACGGCGATGTAAAAGCGTTAGCTATGAAAAAGTGGTTTAATACCAACTATCACTATATGGTTGCTGAAATCGACGACAATACAGAAATCAGACTTTCGGGAAACAAACCGTTTAAACTGTTTGCGGAGGCTCTTGAAAACGGTGTTAAAACAAAACCTGTCATTATAGGAGCGTACACATTTCTGAAACTTGCAAAGTATACAGGCAATAAAAATGTCTCTGATTTTGCGGAAGATGTCATTGAGGCTTATGTTGGTATTCTTAAAAAACTTGTCAGTGCAGGTGCGGAGTGGGTACAGTTTGACGAACCATGTCTTGTTATGGATATGACCGCAGAAGATAAAGATTTTTTTGTAAGCCTTTATAAAAAAATCCTCTCTGAAAAAAATGGAGTCAAAGTTCTTGTTCAGACATATTTCGGTGATGTCCGTGACTGCTACAGTGAAATATGCAGACTTGATTTTGACGGTATCGGACTTGACTTTGTTGAGGGAAAAAAGAGTCTTGAACTCGTACAGGAAAACGGTTTCCCTGCCGACAAAGTTCTGTTTGTGGGTCTTGTGAACGGAAAGAATATATGGAAAAACAATTATGCAAATACTCTTTACATAATTTCAGAACTTCAAAAACATTGCAGTGAAATTGTTATAAATACTTCCTGTTCGCTTCTTCACGTTCCGTATACGCTGAAAAATGAAACTAAACTTTCTGAAAGCTATAAAAAACACTTTGCGTACGCTGAGGAAAAACTCTCAGAAATTGCAGAATTGAAAAAAATTCTTTCTTCTGATATTCCGCTTGAAACGGAAGAATACAAACGCAATTCATATATTTTCACGGAAACAAGACTTCATGAAAATGGTGATGTTCAGAAGAAGGTGCAGACTCTTTCTGATGCCGATTTTGTAAGACTTCCGGAATTTAGAGTACGTGAAGAAATTCAGAAGAAAAGATTTAATCTTCCTCTGTTTCCGACAACAACAATCGGCTCATTTCCTCAGACAGCAGAAGTCAGAACTGTCCGCTCATCGTTCCGGAAGGGCGAAATATCAGAAGAACAGTATGACAGCTACATGAAAGAAAAAATTTCTGAATGCGTGAAATTACAGGAAAAAATTGGTCTTGATGTTCTTGTACACGGCGAATTTGAACGTAACGACATGGTGGAATATTTTGGCGAATGCCTTGACGGCTATATATTTACTGAAAAAGCGTGGGTGCAGTCTTATGGCACACGTTGCGTAAAACCGCCTGTTGTATGGGGCGATATTTCACGTGCAAAGTCTATGACGGTCAAATGGTCAGCATATGCACAAAGTCTTACAAACAAACCTATGAAAGGAATGTTGACAGGTCCTGTTACAATCCTTAACTGGTCGTTTCCACGTGAAGATATTTCGCTGAAAGAAAGTGCGTATCAGATAGCACTTGCAATCCGTGAGGAAGTTCTTGACCTTGAGTCAAACGGGATAAGCATAATTCAGGTAGACGAGGCTGCACTTCGTGAAAAACTTCCGCTCAGAAAGTCCGACTGGAAAAGCGATTATCTTGACTGGGCAATTCCTGCATTTCGTCTTGTTCACAGTGGTGTAAAGCCGGAAACTCAGATTCATACGCATATGTGCTATAGTGAATTTTCTGATATTATCATGGAAATTGACGACATGGACGCTGATGTCATTACCTTTGAGGCAAGCCGTTCTGATTTGACAATTCTTGATGTTCTTAAAGAAAATAATTTCCGTACGGAAGTAGGTCCGGGTGTATACGACATTCATTCTCCGAGAATACCGTCTGTTGAAGAAATCAAGGACGCACTCCACAAAATGCTTGACAGGATTCCGGCAGAAAAACTCTGGGTAAATCCCGACTGCGGACTTAAAACAAGAGGAAACAGAGAAACTGTTCCGAGCCTTGAAAATCTTGTAAATGCAGCCAAGGAGATTCGTAATGAAAACCTGTGATTTGTTTCGGAACAAAACGGTACTTTCATTTGAAGTGTTTCCGCCTAAACCCGACTCCGACGAAGGTATAATTTATAAGACATTGGACGGTCTTTCAGATTTACAGCCCGATTTTATCAGCGTAACCTATGGAGCAGGCGGTGGAAAAAACGGCAGTAAGACTATTAAAATCGCCTCCGATGTCAGAAAAAAATACGATATTGAAAGCGTTGCACATCTTCCTTGCATAAGTCTTTCGGAAAAAGATGCGGTTGAAATTCTCGATTCACTGAAAGAAAACGGTATAGAAAATATCCTCGCACTGCGTGGGGATATTTCCGCCGATACCAAGCCGTGTGGAAAATTCAGTCACGCCAGTGAACTTATTGAATTTATAAATGAACGTTATGACTTTAACATAATTGCCGCCTGTTATCCGGAGGGACATTCGGAAAGCCACAATATTATTGAAGATATGAATCATCTGAAACATAAAGTTGACTGCGGTGTTTCACAGCTTATTACACAGCTTTTCCTTGATAACAACGATTTTTACAGATTTCGTGAACGTACTGAAATTATCGGCATAAACGTACCTGTTGAGGCTGGTATTATGCCGGTAACAAACAAGATTCAGATTGAAAGAATGGTTAAACTCTGTGGAATAAAACTTCCTAAAAAATTTATAAAAATTATTGAGCGTTATGAAAACAATCCGACTGCTCTGCGTGATGCCGGAATCGCTTACGCTATAGACCAGATTGTTGACCTGATTTCACATGATGCGGATGGTATTCACTTGTATACTATGAATAATCCGTATGTTGCAAGGAAAATTTATAAAGCAGTTTACAGACTTCTTGCGGTAAAGTGTTGATTTTTTTGTGGAACTATGATATAATAATTTCGGAGTGAATAAATATGACTTTACAGCAGTTGAAATATATCATACAGATTGTGCAGTATGGTTCAATCACAATGGCGGCACAGAAATTATATGTCACACAGCCAAGTCTGTCAAAAGCTGTTTCAGAACTGGAACAGGAAATGGGAATCACCATTTTTTCACGCAGTAACCGTGGTGTGATTCTTTCAGAAGAAGGTACAAAATTTCTTTCCTATGCAAGACAGGTTGTCGAACAGGCAGAACTTCTGGAGCAAACATACAAATATGGTGAGCCAGTAAAGCGAATTTTTGCCGTATCGTCACAGCATTATGCTTTTGCAGTCAATGCTTTTGTTGCACTTGTAAAAGAATACGGAAAAGATAAATATGAATTTTCGCTCCGTGAACTGCGTACAAATGATATTATTGAGGATGTCTATACACAGCGTTCAGAACTTGGAATAATTTTTCTGAGTAATTTCAACCGTGAAGTGCTTATGCGTATTCTGAAAAATAAAGAATTGCAGTTTGTGCCGGAGTTTACAGCAAAGCCTCATGTATTTGTAAGCCGTAAAAATCCGCTTGCAGACAAAAAAACTGTAAGCCGTGAGGATTTGCGTTTATATCCAAGACTTACTTATGACCAAGGTATTAATAATTCTTTTTACTTTTCTGAAGAACTGCACAGTACTGACGACAGTCCGAAAAGTATTATTGTTTCCGACCGTGCCACGCTGTTTAATCTTTTGATAGGACTGGACGGCTACACGATTTCGTCAGGTATTCTAAGTATTGACCTGAACGGTACAGATATTGTTTCTATTCCTCTTGAAAGCGACGAGATAATGGAAGTGGGTTACATTCATATTTCCGACCGTCCGCTTAATCCGATTGCACGACGTTATCTTGAGCATTTCAGAACCTATATCTCAAATTATAAAAATGATTCATAACAATATTCCATTTGAAAAAGAAAAGAGTATCATTCTGCTTTAATATGCACAGATGATACTCTTTTTTATTTATCGGTATAAGGTCACTTCAGATTTGCCCTTTTTTAACGGTCACAAACGCTAGTGATGGGGCTAGTGTTCGGAGCAATTGTCAGCGGTTTTCTGCATACA
>CAMWVV010000189.1 GCA_947177755.1 uncultured Ruminococcus sp.
GCCTAACAAGGAATGGGAGGGCTGTAATGTAAATGACCCCTCCGCAAGAGTTCTCTCCAACTACGGTGACAGCGGAGTTTAATATTTTTTTATAAAAAACTATTGACAGCACATTGTATATGTGGTATAATCTGAAACTGAGAATGATTTTCATTTTCAAATTCGGGGTATGCCGTATTTACGGTGTGCTTTATTTTTACGGAGGTTTTTATGTTCAGAAAAATTTTCTCACTATTCTGTGTACTTGCTTTATGTGGTCTTGCTGGCTGTAGTTCTGCATCTGCCGAAAAGAACGACGATAAAACACATATTGTATGTACTGTTTTTCCTGAATACGACTGGGTAAAGGAAATTCTCGGTGAACATACGAAAGACTTCAATATAACATATCTTCTTGCAAACGGTTCGGATATGCACAGCTATCAGCCGACGATGGACGACATGGTGAAAATTTCGTCGTGCGACCTTTTTATATACATCGGCGGTGAATCTGACAAATGGACAAAAGATGCTGTAAGTGAAGCAACAAACAAAAATATGAAAACTATAAATTTGATTGAATCTCTCGGAAACTCCGTAAAGGAAGAAGAAATAAAAGAGGGTATGCAGGGAAGTGACGACAAAAGTCATGACCACGAAGAAAAAGCCGAATATGACGAACACATATGGCTTTCTCTCGGAAACGCAAAAAAGCTCTGTACTGTAATTGCGGACGAAATATGTGACATTGACCCCGAAAACAAAACCGACTATGAAAACAACTTAGTGTTATACTGTGAAAAACTTGACAATCTTGATAAACAGTATTCGGAAACTCTTTCGGCAGTTACAAACAAAACACTTATTTTCGGTGACCGTTTTCCGTTCCGCTATCTCATTGACGATTACGGTCTTGACTACTATGCGGCTTTTTCAGGTTGCAGTGCGGAAACAGAAGCAAGTTTTGAAACAATAACTTTCCTTGCCGATAAAATCAACGAACTTAACACAGATACTGTTTTTACTATTGAGGGTTCTGACACGTCTATTGCAGAAGCGATAATTTCAGGTACACAGACAAAAAATCAGAAAATCGTGACACTTGATTCTGTTCAGTCGGTAACTTCCGAACAGATAAAAAACGGTACAACCTATATTTCAGTAATGAAATCAAATCTTGATATATTAAAAGAGGCACTTGATTAATGAGCAGTAAACAGATAATTTGCAGAAACGCCGCTCTTGGCTATGAAGACGGAATTGTTACCGAAAATCTTAATTTTACCGTAAACAGCGGTGACTATCTTTGTATTCTCGGTGAAAACGGTTCGGGAAAAAGCACGCTGATAAAGGCACTTCTCGGACTTAAACCACAGATAAGCGGTGAAATAAAATGGTGCGACGGTTTCACAGCCAAGGAAATCGGCTATCTTCCACAGCAGACACCAGTGCAGAGGGACTTCCCCGCATCAGTAAAGGAAATTGTACTTTCAGGCTGTCTTGCAAAATGCGGTTTAAGACCGTTCTATAACAAAGCCGAAAAGGAACTTGCAGACAATACCATGAAACAGCTTCACATTGAAGACCTCGCAAAACGTTGCTACAGGGAACTTTCAGGCGGACAACAGCAGAGAGTACTTCTCGCCCGTGCATTATGTGCCACAAGAAAAATGCTCCTGCTTGACGAACCTGTTACGGGACTTGACCCGAAAGCACAGGCTGACCTTTACGAACTTATCGCAAAGCTGAACCGTGACGGCATAACAATTATTATGGTTTCCCACGACCTCAACGCCGCACTGAAATATGCTTCACATATCCTGCATATAGGAAAAAAACAACTGTTTTTCGGTACTAAGGAAAACTATCTGACAAGCAGAACAGGTATGAATTTTATTGAAACGTAAGGCGGTGAATAAATTGATTGAAAAAATTCAGTATTACTTTCAGTTTCCTATTGTACGTTATGCCCTTATAGTAGGACTTCTTGTGGCACTCTGTTCCTCCCTGCTCGGCGTTACACTCGTACTTAAAAGATTTTCATTTATCGGTGACGGTCTTTCCCATGTTGCTTTCGGTGCTATGGCGGTGGCGACGGTTACAGGCATCACAAATCAGATGATAATAATTCTTCCGATAACAGTAATATCGGCGGTTTTAATACTGCGTACAGGAAGAAACACGAAAATCCGTGGCGATGCTGCCATTGCAATGATTTCTGTAGGTGCGTTGGCAGTCGGCTATATGCTTATAAATATGTTTTCAAAATCTGCGAACATTGCCGGCGATGTATGCAATACGCTTTTCGGTTCAACGTCGATACTTACACTGAAAAAACATGAAGTATGGCTGTGTATAGGGCTTTCGGCTGTTGTACTCTGCATATTTGTACTTTTTTACAACAAAATATTCGCCGTTACATTTGACGAAAGTTTTTCAAAGGCAACAGGCATAAACTCCGATACATACAATTTAATAATCGCCGTAACCACTGCTTTAATCATAGTACTTGCAATGAGCCTTGTGGGTTCTCTTCTTATTTCCGCACTTATAATTTTCCCCTCAATAACTGCAATGCGGATTTTCAGAAGTTTTAAAAGCGTAATTATATGCTCGGCTGTAATTTCAGTAATCTGTGCAGGAATCGGATTTTTCGTATCGCTTCTTTACGGTACTCCTGTAGGTGCGACAATCGTTACCGCAAATATCGCCGTATTCTTTATATTCAGTATTATATCATCTTTTTCATGCACAAAAAAATGACCCGCAAAGGTCATTTTTTTATCAGTCCAAATCGTTTATTTCCATGAAAATTCTTTGCATCTGCATATCCGTTTCAGCTATTCTTTCGGCACATTCACGCAGTTCTTCTGAAATTTCGGGGGTTATGGAAGCCGACGGCTTATATTTAAGCTGATGTTCAAGACTTGCCCAGAAATCCATTGCAATAGTCCTTATCTGAATCTCAACGGGTGCGCACTGTTTACGTGTGGACAGATAAACAGGAACATTTACTATCAGATGATAACTTCTGTAACCGCTTGGTTTCGGGTTTTTTATGTAGTCTTTTTTCTTTATTACAGTAAAATCATCACGTCGGCAAAGCATATCGACTATCGCATATATATCACTTATGTAACAGCAGGTCACTCTTATGCCAGCAATATCAAGAAGATTTTTTCTTGCTGACTCGGGAGTGAGAGGAAGTTCCTTCTTCTGAAGCTTTCCTATTATGGACTGCGGAGATTTCAGACGACTTTCAATTGTGTGAATCGGATTACGCTGAAATTTCACTTTAAATTCGCTGTCGAGTATGTTAAGATAAGTTTTTGTGACTTCAATCGCCGAATCATAAAGATGTGACAATTCAAGAAAATCAAAAAACAGGTTTGTTACTTTTTCTTTTACTGTTTCGGGATTTTCTCTCACAAGAACGGGAAGATTATCCAGTACTTCAGTAAATATTTCCTTTTCACTCATATTTTCATTTCCTTCCTTTCTCAAAAAATAGTTAAATTACATTATACACATATACGGCGGACAAGTCAACGCCGAAAAATGAATATTAAGTGCTTATTTTGTCGATAACCGACATCACGGCAGACATATATGAATCTGATACATTATTATTCTGTGCTTCTGAAAGAACGTCATCAAAGTCTTCGGGTAAATCACCGTCCGCAAAAATCTTACCTGACTTATTGTCAATCATAATTACACAGCCTTTTCCGTCACTGTAAAGGCGTTTTCTGTACTGTTCACAAAGCTTGCTTTCTGCTTTTCCGTGTACTGTAACAACGGAAATATTTTTACTCTCAAGAACCTGTAAAAGTTCGGTTATTTCGTCCTCACTGAAAACTTCTGCATTGTCGAAAACATACTGCGGACAGCTTTCGGCAAGCTTCATGATTCTCAGAACCGCCGATTTATAGTCATTATCCACTATTTCACGGGTTGCCGTATAAAATGCGGACTTTTCGTCATCGTCGGAAATATAATCGGCACAGTTTCCTTTTTTATAGAGAAAATCAATGTATGTATCATCGTTAATAAGAAGAAGCAGACCGCTTTCATCGCCGTCATAAAGTTCATTGTATGATGTTTCCGCAAACTCCGCAGGGGTCTGCCCGTCAAGACTTGACGCCGTAACAACTGCCGTATTGATAAGATAATTTTCATATAAAAATTCGGCATAGTCATTACACTCTTCAAAATCCTTTTTGTTCAGAAGATTTGCGTTGTCATAAACATAAACACCTTCGGCGTGTTCCAGTATAGGAGAAGTTGTGTTTTCCGTAACCGCTTCGTTTTCTGCATTTTCGTCTGAAACGGAAAAACCGTCAGAGCTATCCATTTCGGGAACTTTTTCAGAACAGTCACACAAAATAAATAC
>CAMWVV010000190.1 GCA_947177755.1 uncultured Ruminococcus sp.
TTTCTTTGTGAACAGCATCAGAAGTACGGGGGCTGTGGACAGAACAGTCCTTTTTATTAACCTTGCGAACGATTCCGCAATTGAGAGAATCGCAACGCCTAAAATGGCTCTCACTGCGGCGGAATACCTTGCTTTTGAAAAGGGTATGCACGTGCTTGTTATTCTTACCGATATTACCAACTATGCTGACGCTCTCCGTGAAGTTTCGGCGGCACGCAAGGAAGTACCGGGCAGACGTGGTTATCCTGGATATATGTATACCGACCTTGCAACGATTTATGAGCGTGCAGGCAGACAGGCAGACAAGGACGGCAGTATTACAATGATTCCTATCCTTACCATGCCCGAAGACGACAAAACCCACCCCATTCCCGACCTCACAGGCTATATCACCGAAGGGCAGATTATTCTTTCACGTGAACTTTACAGAAAGGGTATAAATCCGCCTGTTGACGTTCTTCCGTCGCTTTCACGTCTGAAAGATAAGGGAATAGGCGAGGGCAAAACACGTGCAGACCATTCCGATACTATGAATCAGCTTTTTTCCGCATACGCAAGAGGTAAGGACGCTAAAGAATTAATGGTTGTACTCGGTGAGGCGGCACTTACTCCGACCGACCTTATTTATGCAAAATTCGCTGATGAGTTTGAGAAAAAATACATTTCGCAGGGTTTCGACAACAACAGAACTATTGAAGATACGCTTTCTGTGGGCTGGGAACTTCTCAGACTTCTGCCGAGAAGTGAACTCCGTCGAATCAGGGAAGAATATCTTGATAAATATTATGAGGGGTGAACGCTTTGGCAAGACTTAACGTGAATCCCACGAGAATGGAACTCAGTAAACTGAAAAAAAAATTGCAGTCGGCACGTCGGGGGCATAAACTCCTCAAAGATAAACGTGATGAATTAATGAGACAGTTTATGATTTTAATTAAAGAAAACAGACAATTGCGGAGCGAGGTTGAAAAGGCTGTTGCGGAGGCTGATAAATATATGGCTGTTGCTGGTTCGGTTATGCAGAGGGAAGTGCTTGAAACCGCACTGATGCTTCCGAAACAGGAAGTTGAATTGGAAGTCAGTGAAAAGAACGTCATGAGTGTATATATTCCCGAGTTTATAACAAAGTACAAGACAAGTGATAACAGCGATATTTATTCATACGGAACGGCTTTTACATCAACAGACCTTGACGGTGCGGTAAGTGCGTTGAGTGAGGTTTTCCCGAAGATGATACGGCTTGCGGAAGTAGAAAAGGCTTGTCAGCTTATGGCAGACGAAATTGAAAAAACACGTCGTCGTGTAAACGCACTGGAGCATATAATGATTCCCGACTATGAGGAAACTATTAAATATATTACCATGAAGCTTGCAGAGAACGAACGCAACACAACAACGTCATTAATGAAAGTCAAGGATATGGTTCTGAAACAGAATCACAATTATCACTGAGGTTTTTATTAATATCATTTCAATTATTAAAAATAATAACAATAATTACTGTGATGCAGAGTATTACACTTGGCAGTAATATAAAAATAAAATAAAAAATTTCTTTTAATGAAATATGGTATTCAGAATTTTTCATCAGATGAATCATATAAACACAGCTAATCCATATCATGAACAGACTGAATAGAATTAAAAATATTTTTTCAGCCATAATATAACCCCTTTAAAAAAGTCCCTCTTTTTCAGAGGGACTTTTTAATATTACTTATTCTTTTTAGCTTCGATTTCAGCGAGAGCGTCCTTGCGTGAGAGATTTATTCTTCCCTGCCTGTCGATTTCAAGAACTTTTACAACAATTTCGTCGCCGACTGAAACAACGTCGCTAACCTTTTCAACTCTCTGCTTGTCAAGCTTTGAGATGTGGACGAGACCGTCTTTTCCTGGGGCGATTTCAACGAACGCACCAAAGTCCATGATTCTTACGACTTTGCCTTTATAGATTGCTCCAACTTCTGGGTCATTTGCAATTGTCTGGACAATCTGAAGAGCCTTGTTTGTCTTGTCGCCGTCGATACCGCTGATAAATACATTTCCGTCGTCGCTGATGTCGATTTTAACTTCACAGTCTGCGGAAATCTTCTGTATAATCTTACCGCCCTGACCGATAACTTCACGGATTTTGTCTACAGGGATTTTAGTCTGGAGCATCTTGGGAGCGTACTTATTTACAGTCGGTCTTGATTCGGGAATAGCCTTTAACATAATTTCGTCAAGAATATAAAGACGTGCTTTTCTTGTCTTTTCAAAAGCCTCTTTTATGATAGCAGGAGTGAGACCGTCCACTTTTATATCAACCTGAATAGCGGTGATACCCTTGTGAGTACCGCCTACCTTGAAGTCCATATCACCGAAGAAGTCTTCAAGACCCTGAATGTCAACCATAGTCATGAAGTCATCACTGTCGGGGAGGGTGATAAGACCGCATGAAATACCTGCAACGGGTGCTTTAATCGGCACGCCTGCGTCCATGAGTGCGAGAGTAGAACCGCATATAGAACCCTGTGAGGTAGAACCGTTTGAAGAAAGAACTTCCGAAACAAGTCTGAAAGCATATGGAAATTCTTCAACGGACGGAATTACAGGTGCTAAAGCTCTTTCAGCCAATGCACCATGACCGATTTCACGTCGTCCGGGACCTCTGCTCGGCTTTGTTTCGCCTACTGAATACGACGGGAAGTTATACTGATGCATATATCTCTTTGATTCTTCTTCATCGAGACCGTCAATTTTCTGTGAATCGCTTACAGGTCCGAGAGTTGCGATAGTAAGCACCTGTGTCTGACCTCTTGTGAAAAGACCCGAGCCGTGAACTCGTGGGAGCAGACCTACTTCAGCAGCAAGCGGACGGATTTCGTCAATACCTCTGCCGTCAACACGTTTACCGTTGTAGAGCCATTCACGGACGATTTTCTTCTGAAGCTTGTAAATACATTCGTCAATCATCGGAATCTGTTCGGGATAAACTTCATCAAACTTCGCATGAATGTCATCAATAATCGGTGCAAGTCTCTCATCACGGACAGTCTTGTCATCTGTATCAAGGGCAAATTTCACACGTTCAGCGGCAAATTCCTCAATAGTGTCAAACATATCGTGGTCAACTTCCTGAGATTCAAAAGTGAATTTCGGTTTGCCAATCTGATTTTTTATATCATTGATAAAAGTGACCATTTTCTTGATTTCTTCGTGACCTTTAAGGATAGCCTCAAGCATGGTATCTTCAGGAACTTCATTCGCACCTGCTTCAATCATGACAATTTTTTCAGCAGTTCCTGCAACTGTAAGACTGAGGTCGTTTTTTGCACGCTGTTCAAGCGTAGGATTAAGAACAATTTCACCGTCAACAAGACCAACATTTATGCCCGCAATAGGACCATTCCACGGAATATCGGAAATTGAAATAGCTATTGAAGTAGCAATCATTCCTGCGATTTCGGGGGAGTTGTCGGGTTCTACCGCAAGAACTGTCATAACAACAGAAACGTCGTTCCTCATGTCCTTTGGGAAAAGCGGTCTTATAGGTCTGTCAACGCACCTTGAAGTGAGTATAGCCTTTTCGGACGGCTTGCCCTCTCTCTTTGTGAAAGAACCTGGGATTTTGCCGACTGAATAAAGTCTTTCCTCATAATCAACGGAAAGTGGGAAAAAGTCTATTCCCTCACGTGGCTTTGCACTTGCGGTCACGTTAGCCATAACGACAGTTTCGCCGTATCTTACCCAGCATGAGCCGTTTGCAAGACCGCAGGTTTTACCCGTTTCAACAATAAGCGGTCTGCCCGCATAGGTAGTTTCAAATGTTCTGTAATTTTCAAACATAAAATGCCTCCATAAAAAAGTATGTTTTTCAGCGGCTTTAGCAATAAACTCTGACACACCAAAAAATCCGCTGTATCACAGTTTAATGCTAAAAGCCGTTTACTGATAAAGACGTAAAGGCAGAGGGGCATGAAAAACCCGTCTGCCTTGAATACGAATTACTTACGAAGTCCGAGCTTTTCGATTACAGCACGGTATCTGTTAATATCCTTCTTCTTGAGATAAGCAAGGAGATTACGTCTGTGACCAACCATCTTTAAAAGACCTCTTCTTGAGTGGTGGTCATTCTTGTGGGTTTTGAGATGACCTGTAAGGTCGTTGATTCTCTTTGTGAGAATAGCAATCTGAACTTCGGGAGAACCTGTATCGGTTTCGTGTGTTCTGTTAGCCTCGATAACGGCTGTTTTTTCTTCTTTCAGTAACATTGAAAGCACCTCTTGATTAAAAATATTCCGTTGACTAAGGCAAGGGTGAAAGTGAGGACAAGCCCCTGTCTGAGTACACGGTGAATTTATTATAGCACATAAATTTCCTTTTTG
>CAMWVV010000191.1 GCA_947177755.1 uncultured Ruminococcus sp.
AATTTATAAATATTATATTAAACCTGATATAATCATTTCTGTTATTATGTCAGTTAATTCATTTTGAAAACTCAAAGAAACCAGTTCTGATTTTATAATTTGCATTATATAAGGTATGTTTTGTTTTCGGCTTCCAGTTTTCTTATATTTCTGAACTCAAATACAGCCATTGAAACAGCGACTATTGCAGAAAGCAAGTCCGCTACAGGACCTGTATAAATAATTCCGTCAATCTGGAAATAATGAGGTAATATAAGGAGTAAAGGCATAAAGAATATAATCTGTCTTGTCAGCGACAGGAAAACGCCCTTAATTGGTTTACCGATAGAAGTAAAGAAAGTTGCGGTTATAGGCTGGAGACAGTTAAGCCATGTAAAGAAAAGGAATATTTTAAAGAATTTTTCACCCAGTTCATAATATGTATCAGTACCGCTTCCGAAAAGTGAGAGTATCTGTCTCGGGAAAAGGTGGAACAGAACAAACGCAATAATTGAAATAACAGCTCCTGCTGTCACGGCTAATTTGTATGCTTTTCTTACACGGTCATAATTTTTTGCACCGTAGTTAAAGCTTTCAATCGGCTGAGTACCCTGTGCAAGTCCGATAACTATTGCAAACACTATCATATTTACTTTCATTACGATACCACAGCAGGCCATAGGTTCTTTATCGCCGTACTTTGACAGCTCACCATAATGTTTAAGGGAATTGTTAAGAACTACCTGCACTATTCCTATAGCGACTTGATTGAAGAATGATGCCATTCCTATTGAAGAAATACGCCTGCTTATAAATGATTTTATAACAAGATGTTCTTTTCCGAGAGATACTGTCTTATAGTTGCACGCATATACTACAACAATTACAGACGATACAATCTGTCCGATAACTGTCGCCCATGCCGCTCCTGTCATTCCCCAGCGGAAAACCATAACAAAAAGTGCGTCAAGGGCTGTATTTACAACAGCACCCACAATATTACATATCATAGCCATCTGAGGACTTCCGTCGGCTCTTATAAGATGACCGCCACCCGTTGTGAAAATAAGAAAAGGAAAACCTATTGCCGTCACACGTACATATTCAAGGGCAAGCGGCATTATATCAGAAGAAGCACCAAACATTTTCAGTAATGGTCCAAGAAAAACAAGCGTTACTATACTAAGAATTATACCGCTTAAGGCAAGAAGTGTAAAAGAATTTCCGGCAAAGAAACTTGCCTGTTTCTTATCTCCCCTGCCCATTGTAAGATTAAAACATGAAGCGCCGCCTATTCCGAAAAGCAGGGCAAGAGCAGCACACGCCGTTGTGAACGGGAAAGCAACATTAGTAGCAGCATTTCCGGCAATACCAACTGCATTACCTATGAATAACTGGTCAACAATGTTATACAGTGAAGTTACAAGCATACCAAGTATGCTCGGCACTGCAAACTTAACCATAAGTCTGAATACCGATTCAGACTGCAACGGATTTTCAGACGTTTTTGTTTGTTCTTTCATTATTATACCTCTTTTCATATTTATTTACTATAATATTATACTCCTTATTTTTTCAAATTTCAATAGTTTTCGGGTCGGATAAATATATTTATACTATTTATTGAAGATTTTAGTTGACTAATGTTTTATTTTGTGGTAAAATAATAAGGAGAAACTTAAAGAATCGGAGTTGACAGCTATGAAAAAAGATGATATTCCATATGTATGGACAGATAAAAAGCGTACTGTTTTCGGGCTTCCGCTGTCTTTTACACGTTATTTTCTTACAGAAACAAAATTCATAACGAGAAAAGGATTTTTTAACATTGAGGAAGACGAAATGGAAATTTATAAAATAGATGACAAAAAACTTCGGTTTACTTTCGGACAGCGGTTATTCAGATGCGGTACAATTATAATTTACAGCCGTGATCGTGACACTCCGATAAAAGAAGTAAAAAGTATTAAGAATGCACGGAAAGTTTCTGATATGATAGACCAGTACCTTAATGCCGTCCGTGACAAATACGGCATAAGAGGGCGTGACCTTATAAACTGCGATGGTCACGAAAACGATGATAATTATTAATTCATGGGGTGAAAATATGCTCTCCTTTATTACGGAAAAACAATCATGCTGGGACAGACTCTCAGCTGAAAAAAGACCCATTTTTATTTACGGAATGGGTGACGGTGCATTAAAAATAATGTCCGTGTTCAGAGAAAGAAATATTATTGTTTCGGGAATCTTTGCAAGTGATGACTTTGTAAGGGGTCACTCGTTCGAGGGTTTCAAAGTGCATAAACTTTCAGAAGTTGAATCAATGGTAGACGATTTTGTTGTTGTGCTTGCATTTGCGGCAGGGTATCAGGAAATAGTTGACAAAATCCACAGCATTGCAGCACGCCACACTCTTTATGTTCCTGATGTTCCTGTTGTTGGAAAAGGTCTTTTTACTTATGAATACTGTATGCAAAATGCCGAAAAAATTCAGAAAGTTTATGACAGCCTCGCCGACGACTACTCAAGAAAAGTTTATGCAAATATAATAAATTTCAAGATAAGTGGAAAAATTGAATATCTTTCAGCAGTAACGTCACCGAAAGCAGAAATTTACAGAAAAATCATCAGACCAAGCCTTAACGAAGTATATGTTGACCTTGGTGCTTACAACGGCGATACAATCAGGGAACTTCTCGAATTTACCCGTGGAAAGTATGCGGAAATATATGCACTTGAACCCGACAGAAAAAATTATAAGAAATTAATAAAGTTCACAGACGGTATGCAGAATATTTTCACATATAATGCTGCCGCATGGTGTACCGACGGCGAATTACCGTTTGCGTCGAAATCGGGAAGACAGTCAGCAATTTCTGCCACAGCCGAAACTATGGTAACGGCAAGGGCAGTTGACAGCATATTGAACGGAAACCGCCCCGCAACGATAATCAAAATGGACGTTGAGGGTTTTGAACGTGAAGCAATATGGGGAGCTTCAAACACAATTTCACACGATTCCCCGAAACTCATGATAGCCCTTTATCACAGAAATGAAGATATTTTTGAACTTCCCCTGCTCATTATGACGCTTAATCCGCAGTACAAGCTTTATATAAGACATCAGCTGTATATTCCTGCATGGGAGACTAACCTATATGCGTCTCTCTGAAATTAAACTTAAAATTAAAAATCATTATAAAAAGATAATTGCTGTTCTGTGTGTTATAATTTTCGTGATATTCTCAAACTGCATTATAGACGGAAAAATAGTCTGCCGTTTCACAACTGAATTTACCTCAATTAACGTCACTGAAAAAGACTTTGATAATATCAGGGGACTTTATTTCTTAAAAAAACTTACAGTTGACTGCTATGATACAAATAATGTCAGCTTCCTTGAAAATAAAAATTTTCTTGAATATTTTTCCATAATGTCAAAAGCTGATGACTGGTCATCACTGAAAAACTGTCCGAAACTGCAACTTTTCTATGCCGACGGAAAATGCACTTTCCATAATCTGAAAGACTTTTCAGACATGGCAAATCTACAAAATTTATGTATAGGGTCATTTAATCCAAACTCACCGAAAATCGAAAGCCTTGACGGATTACAGAATATTTCAAAAACTCTCACCATTCTGATACTGAACGGCATTGAAAATGAAACAATTCTCAATCTTGAAAAGTTCTCCAATCTCAGAAGTCTTGATGTTGAAAACAGTTCTCTTAGGGAAATCCACATCAACACATATCTTGAATGCCTCAATGTTTCCAACAATCCTTATTTACAGACTGTTTATCTTCCGTCGGAATACGGTATACCAGAAAACATATACACAGACAATTCGCCGTATGTAAATATAGTTTACGAATAAAAAGTATAGCCCGAAAGCAATTTTAATCAATTGTTTTCGGGCTTATATATTATTTGTTTAATTGCATAAATCAGAATTTATTTCTTGAATCAATTAAATATTTCATATTGTGATATTTTGAAACAACATCTTCAAAACCAAGTGATTTATATAGGTCATAGCCTGAGTCTGTAGCTTTTAATTCTACAAAATCAACATTCAGATTTGCTGCTTCTGATAACAGCATTTTTATTAATTTTCCTGCAATGCCTTTTCGTCTGTATTCGGGTTTTGTATATACATTCAGAACTGTTCCTGTTCTTCCGTTAATAAATGTTGGATTTGAGGGCTTTTCTGATATACATAAAAAACAACAGCTTACAATTTTATCTACATCTCTGCAAACAAAAACAAATAAATCGTTATTCAGATGATTACATAAATAAGTATGGAGATTATCAGAAATATAAACTATTTTATC
>CAMWVV010000192.1 GCA_947177755.1 uncultured Ruminococcus sp.
TTCATTATCCTACACTTCCTATCGGAGCTTATGAAACAAGCAAATTCCTGCGTGAAGTCGGAAAATTCGCCGGAGTTGACGAGCAGAAAGTAGAAAGCATTATCAATGAGCATGAAAAATATTACTACTATCTAATTGAACGATATGCAGATATGTTCCTTGAAACTCGTGTAATGGCGAAGCAGTTTTCAGTTGTTGCAGACGCACAGTATGCACTGGGAATCACCAAATTCCTTGTTAACGATTTGGGACTTGTTCCGGCAAAGCAGTTCATAACGGACGATACGCCAAAGGCATTTCAGGAGCAGATAAAAGCCGAATTTGAGAACCTCAACTACGGGCTGAAAGCAGAAGTAAATTTTGAAACAGACAGTTATAAGATACATAACGAAATTCAGTCTCATGATTATCACGGTTATCCGCTGATTCTTGGAAGTTACTATGAAAAAGAAATAACTGAAGATATGTTCGGACACTTTCTTAATATCTCATGGCCTGTACAGGATAAAGTTGTACTTGACGATTTCTATGTTGGCTACACAGGCGGAATCCGTCTGATAGAGGATATTTATTCAGTTGCTGTTCAGAGATGGAACTGACGGAGGCGAAAAAATGTCTTATAAAATAGCAATTGCATCTTCTGACAGCGAAAATATAAATGAAACTTTTGGTTCTGCAAAAAGTTTTGTAATCTATGAAGTATCAGACGGTGTATGCAAAAAATCCGAAGAAAGAATCTGTACTACAGAAGAAAAAGTTACAAAAAATAATTGTAATTCCAAAGTCTGTGGAAATTCAGACGGGTGCGGTTCGAGCTGTGGAGGATATGGTGAACCGTCAGCAAAAGTTGAAATTATCTCCGATTGCAGAGCTGTTGTCTGTAAAAAAATCGGTTTTCATATTCGGAAACAGCTTGAACGTAAAGCGATATCTGCATTTGATGTGAGTTGTACAATAGATGAAGCTCTTGATAAAATAACTTTTTACTATAACCGCATTGACAGGCATGAGTCGTTACGGAAATAAAATATATTATCATAAATTGACCGGACAACCGGAGGTTTTACAAATTGAAACCATTGGCTGTCCGGTTTTTATACATTATGATATAAAAAATAGAGGTATTATTTTATGAAAAGTGTAAAGAAAATTACTTCGTTTATTCTGGCAATGACAATAGCGTCAGCGTTATTTCTTACCGGCTGTGGCAAGAATGACAAAAACGAAGAATATGTATTCAGGATAGGAACGGCAAACGGTTCACTTTGTCTTGCTCCTCTCCATGTTGCAGAGGATAATGGCTATTTTGAAGAGGAATTCCAGAAAGCCGGAATCAAGTATGAACTTGTTGAAATAGACATTCAGCAGACTGCGGATATGATTACTTCAGGAAAAATAGATGCCTGTGTGGGACTTGCCGGAAGTTTTATACCGCAAATCGACAGCGGACTTGAAATAGCTTTCACAACTGGTATTCATACAGGCTGTACAAAATATTATGTTTCTGCTGATTCTGATATTAATGATATGTCTGATTTAAAAGGAAAAAAGATAGGCGTTCCGGGAATGAGTGATTCTTCTGTTGTAGCATTGAAAAGAATCCTTCACGATTTGGAAATCGGCGTAAGTACAGACAATATGGAGATTGAACTTGTTGTTTATAACCTGACAGACTTACCGCTTGCCTTAGCAAATGGTGCAGTTGATGCTGTTGCCCTCCATGACCCTGTTGCTGCATCAGCCGAAGCAGAATATGGTTTTACTAAAATCTTTGATTTGACAGAAGATGGAAAATTTGCTAATGAATATTGCTGTGCAGGATTTGTGACGACTTCCGTAGCGTCTGAACATCCTGAAGCAGCGGCAGCTTATACAAGAGCGTTAATGAAAGCGTCTGCCTATGTGCAGGCTGAACCGGAAAACTCTGCAAAGCTTCAGATAGAAAATGACCAGTGCTCCGGAGATTTGGAAAATAATGCAAAACTTCTGGCATCATATAATTATCAGCCATCTGTAAGTGTGATGGAAGATACATTCCGCAATTCCTGCACAGATTTGCTTGAAATTGGTGATTTGAAAGAAGGCAGAGATATTAATAAATTCACATCGGAACATATTGCTCAATTTGATGACGTTCCGGATAGCTATATTTACAATGCAGACGGAACTTTTTCAAGCATTGACAGTAAAAAAAAACAATGAGTGACTGCTGTGGCTGAGAAAGTCTGACACTTTATCAGACTTTCTCTTAAATCAGAGATTGGAGAGAAAATGAAGAGATATATTACTATCATAAAGTTAATTTTACCGGTGATTGCAGTTTTTCTTTCCGTTGCCACATATTATGGATTTGATGACAGCGGAAAACAGAAATCAACAGAATATCCCTACTATGTATATTTAATGTTGTTTGTTTCAGGAATTTACTTTATTTTTGCGATTGCATCGATATTTATGAAAACGCTGAGAGCAAAAATAATTCATAAAGCACCATTGCTGACAGGAACAATTATTTTTATGGCTTTTGTCAATATTGTTACTGCAAAGACAACTATTCTTCCGACTTTATATTTTCCGTCTTTGGACAGAATTATTGGCTTGATATATGAACAGAAACTGTTCCTTTTAGAAAATGTATTCTTCTCGCTGAAACTTTTGATAACAGGCTTTATATGGGGTGCATCAATCGGATTTCTGACAGGACTTGCACTGGGATATAGCAAAAAAGTCGGATATTGGTTAAACCCTGTGACAAAGTTCATAGGACCTATTCCAACAACGGCATGGATTCCGCTTGCCCTGAGCGTATTTCCGACAACGAATACTGCAAATGTATTTTTAATTGCTTTTGCGGTATGGTTTCCTGTTACACTGATGACAAGCAGTGGTATACAAAGTACAAATCAGGTGCATTTTGAAGTGTCCAGTACATTAGGTGCATCGACACTCTATAAAATTATTCATGTAGCGATTCCAAGTGCGATGCCAAGTATATTCTTGGGTGTATTCTATGGAACGGTATCGTCTTTTGCAACACTTATGGCGGTTGAAATGAACGGAAATTCAAGTGGAATCGGCTGGTATATCAACTGGCAGAAACAGGTTATGATGTACGATGGTGTGTATGCAGGATTGATTATAATAGCCGTTTTATGTTCCTTGATACTGACATTGCTTTTCAAGGTAAGGGACCGTGTTCTTGTATGGCAGAAAGGAGTTATTAAATGGTAGGAAATATTTCAATTCAGAATGTCAGAAAAGAATTTGTAAATCAGGATTCTTCACAGGAAAATATTATTGCCTTGAATGACTTTACTTTGGATATTCAGCCTGGAACATTTGTTAGTCTGATAGGACCGTCCGGCTGTGGAAAGTCAACGCTTCTGCGTCTGATTAGCGGACTGGAACGTCCGAGCAGTGGTTCTATCGTTCTGGACGGTAAAGAAATCTCAAAGCCCGGAAGTGACCGTGGATTTGCATTTCAGGGGTCTAACCTTTTTCCGTGGCTTACTGTCGAACAGAATATAGCTTTTGGATTAAAGGCAAGGCATATCTATAAAGACAATAAGAAAGATGTTCAGGATTTTATTGATTTGATAGGCTTAAATGGATTTGAAAAATCTTATCCGCATCAGCTTTCGGGCGGTATGAATCAGCGTGCGTCATTGGCAAGAGCGTTGGTAGGACATCCGAAAGTATTACTGCTTGATGAACCTTTGGGAGCTTTGGATGCATTTACAAGAATGAATTTACAGGACGAAATTCTGGAAATATGGCAAAATCACAACATGACTATGATTATGGTTACACACGATGTAGACGAAGCTATATATATGTCAGACAAAGTTGTTGTCATGTCCGCAAGACCGTCAAAAGTTGAAGCCGTTATTGATATTGAATTGCCAAGACCTCGTGCAAGAGCTCAGGATACTTTTCAGGTATATCGTTCTCAGATTCTTAATATTCTGAATCTTGGTGGAGATATAGGAATGATTGAGTATCAGATTTGATAAGTCTAAATGGATGTTTTGTAATTTCCTTGCAACTCATCCTTTTTAGTGTATACGGAAAATTAAATGACTTTATAGATTAATTATACTACAGGTTATAGAAAAAATATATTTGACAATTCCTA
>CAMWVV010000193.1 GCA_947177755.1 uncultured Ruminococcus sp.
AATCGGCATAACATACATCATAAGTGCCATACAGCCGCCGCCCTGCATCTGAGGGTTTGTTTTTTTCTGATGCACCTGACTGTATATTGACTGCACAAGCTGTGCAAGACCTGCCAGAAACGGAATACAGAAAAGTATTACAGATTCAGTATTCCATGTTTCAGGGTGAAATTCAGGAATTTTTCCGAGATTCGCCCCGAAAATCGTATAATGCTCGTTAAATTCCGCAACTCTTGCGGAAAAGCTTTCAGCCAGTCCGCTGAACTTGTCAATATGCTTGTCCAGCTGTTCCATCGTTACAAGTTCACTCCTGAGTGACTTAAAATCATACGCACTGCTTCCGTCAAGCTCCACAGCGATATTGAAAGCAGCCTGTCTTACATTCTTGGATATATGCAGAATATGCGTAATCGGCTTGTATACAACGTCGATTACACCGAAAAGCAGGAACATCTGCACAAACGCAGGCAGACATGAACCCATGGGGTTTATACCCTCCTGCTGATAGAGTTTCTGCTGTTCCTCCTGAAGCCGCTGCGGGTTGCTTGCAAAACTTTTTCTGAGTTTTTCCATTTTCGGATTAAGCAGCTGCATACGTGCCGAACTTTTCTGCGTATGATAGTTCACGGGGAAAAGCAGGAGTTTTGTAACTACCGTAAAAATAATAATCGCAAAAGCGTAGTTATGGCAAAGGGAATAAATCAGATACATCAGATACCCGAAAGGGACACCGATAATGTCATAAAGTGAATTCAATTTCAATACCTCTCAATTTTTGTTGTCGTCATCATCATTATGCGGCACACAGCAGTTTTCTCCGCAGGAATAATCATATTTCTTCACTCTGAAAGTGAATTTTTCGGGAACATAGTCAATACCACCGAGCGACCACGGATTACAACGCAGGATTCTCCATACCGCAAGGAGAGAGCCTCTTAAAGCCCCGAATCGTTCAAGAGCGGTAAGTGCGTATGTACTGCACGTAGGATAATACTTACAGCACGGCGGAAAAAGCGGAGAAATAAATTTCCTGTAGAATTTAACAAAAGAAATAATAATAAATTTCATGTCCGCTGTCTGTCCGAAAAAAATTTTTCATACATTCCCGTAATTTCCGCAACACCGTATTTTTCCATATATCTGCAATATTCCTGAGATTTTATACGGCATATCGGACTTCTTGCGACAATGACAATATCAATGCCGACAGGAAGCTTTATTTCAACATTTCTGTATGCAAGCCTGATGAGTCTTTTTGCTCTGTTTCTGCAAACGGCATTGCCGATTTTCTTGCCTGCGGTAATACCGAACCTGTTAAAAGACCTGCCGTTAGGTCTCACATATATTACCGAGTACTTTGATGCGGCAAACTTTCCTTTTCTGTAAAGTGCCACAAAATCTCTGTTATCGTTAAGAATTTCCGTATAAAGCATAATAATACCTTTAAAAGCAGGACAAAAAGTCGTCCCTCCGATAGAAAATAGGACATTTAACAAAAAAGACCACAAAAATAGATTTTGTGGTCAGCCTCGTCAGTGAGTTAATCTTGCTCTGCCCTTAGTTCTTCTACGAGCTAAAACCTTTCTGCCGTTCTTAGTAGACATTCTCTTCATGAAACCATGCTCCTTCTTTCTGTGGAGCTTTTTAGGCTGATATGTTCTTTTCATATTCAGTTCCTCCTCTCTGCGAAATGTATATAGGAACAACTGCGGTTGTCCTGATTAGCAAAACAAAGTAATGCCGGTTCACACCGCATTACACTTGATTATTATATAACAAAAAAACAATCCTGTCAAGCAGTTTGAGAAATTTTTTTTTGATTTCGGATATTTTCATATTTTTTTACCAATAAATAATAAAACGGACTATGTCATTTATGGCATAAATTATAATTCCGCATCATCAAACACCAATTTTTCCGCAGACTTATCTACAAACCGACAGTTGAAAATGTTGAAAACACTTTTTTTCCGACAACTGTTTTCCTTAATTGAAAATTCATTTTCCTTAACATTTCCAAATTCCAGAATATATGATAGCTATTAAACAAAGTTTTCCACAGAATGTTGAAAAACCCTATTGAAAAACATGGTTTTTTTCTTCATTTTAAGCATCAAAACCCCTTGCATTTTAAGCCGTTATATGTTATAATAGAGTATACATTATAATAAGAGGGAAAACCTTTTTTTACCCTCTTTCAGTACCCGAAAAAGCGGACTAAGACACGCACGCAATCCTCTTTCAAGGTACTGCAAAAATGAAATGGAGGTTAAATATGAACTCATTTGAGGAAGTTTTTGAAAATGTAAAAAAATACTGCCTTGAAAACAACAAAATTCCTGCAATAGGTCTCAAAACATGGATTGACCCGCTTAAACCGGTGAGCTTTGACGGTGCAGATGCCGTTTTTAAAATCCAGACAAGCTTCCAGCAGGGTATTGTTATGTCAACGTATGGTGCGATACTTAAAGACGCATTCCTTACCCTTCTCGGACTGAATGTGAATATCATAATTAATGTTGAATCAGAACAGGCAGCAAGAATCAGTGTTCTCACAAATGACGAACTTGACCAGAAACACGCCGAACTCCAGCAGACTTATAAGTTTGCAAACTATGACTATACTTTTGACACTTTCATTCAGGGACGTTCAAACGAATTTGCCCTTGCGTGCTGCAAATCCGTTGCAAAGAACTGTGGTGAGAAAAAAATTCCCGAATATAATCCGCTTTTTATATACGGACCGTCGGGAATGGGAAAAACCCACCTTATAACAGCAATTTCCAATGAAGTAAGAAAGAATCACCCGAATCTTAACATAGTCTATGTTACAAGCGAAACATTCGGAAACGACCTTGTAAGTTCTCTGAGTGAAAAAGTTATTTCTGATTTTCACGACAAGTACAGAAATGCTGACATTCTGCTGATTGACGACATTCAGTTTTTCGTAGGCAAGGAGCGTATGCAGGAAGAATTTTTCCATACTTTCTATAAGCTTCATCAGGAGGGCAGACAGATTGTCATAACCTCGGACAAAGCACCGAAAGAACTTCAGACACTCGAAAAACGTCTTATAACCCGATTTGAAGGCGGTCTTATTGCCGATATTTCCGCCCCCGACTATGAAACACGCCTTGCTATCATAAACAGGAAATCAGAGCTTTTAGACCTCAGAATGCCTGGAGAAGTGGCAGAATTTATGGCAAACCGCCTCAAGTCGAATATCAGACAGCTTGAAGGGGCAGTAATGAGACTTAAAGCACTGAATCACTTCGCAGGAAGTCCCATAACCATTTCTATGGCTCAGAGCGTAATAAGAGACGTTCTCACGAACGAACAGCCCATACCGATTACCGTCGAAAAGATTATATCGGAAGTTTCTTCCGTTTACGGAGTATCTCCCGACGACCTGCGTTCCAACAAGCGTTCCGCACAAATATCAATAGCAAGAAAAGTCGCTATCTACGTTGTCAGGGAAATCACACAGATGCCTCTTGCAACGATAGGAACTGAGTTCGGCGGACGTGACCACTCAACTATTGTCTACTCTGTCACAAGCGTTTCTGACGCTATGAAAAAAGACCCGAATTTACAAAATCTTGTAAATGATATAATCAAAAACATAAAGGATAAAGGTAAACCGTAAAAATTTTAATCAATCCATTATTTATACATATGTGTAGTTGGTATAAATTTAAAACTAATTTAGTTTTTCACAGTTTTGGGGGAGTTTTCCACAGCTTTCAACACTAAACTAACAGGTTTTCAACAGTGAGTCTGAAAGCCGTTTTGTATTGTTATTATGTAATTTATGGTGAAAAAATATGGTAAAAAAGGCAAGTTTTCAACAAAAAGTTTTCAACATTTTAAAAAAGCGACAAAAGTATAGAGTTCGTATAATTTTTTTGAACGTTGTTATTTGTTTTATTCAAATAGTTTTCCACAGTCTTTCAACACTAAACTAACAGGTTTTCAACAATTTTAGTCTATGCTAACTTTTTCATTTTAAAAATATGAACACGGCATATATCTTTACAAAGTGCCATGTTTGCCCTAATTAATTAATAAATCTTTCAACAGTTTCAACAGGTTAAAC
>CAMWVV010000194.1 GCA_947177755.1 uncultured Ruminococcus sp.
GAACTCAACAGCCTTGTCCATATCACCCTCGTTTGCCTCGAGAGCCTTCTTACAGTCCATCATACCAACGCCTGTGGACTTCATAAGTGTCTTAATATCAGCAACGGAAATTTTTCCCATTTTAATTACCTCCTGTAATTATTTATTGTGAAAAACCCGAATAATGAA
This sequence comes from uncultured Ruminococcus sp., assembly GCA_947177755.1. Classification (GTDB taxonomy): domain Bacteria; phylum Bacillota; class Clostridia; order Oscillospirales; family Ruminococcaceae; genus Ruminococcus. Next base: position 169 of record CAMWVV010000194.1, read on the forward strand.
ATTCGGGTTTAAATTTTTCTGAAAAATTATTCAGCTTCGGCAACTTCCTCTGCGGAAACTTCCTGAACTTCTTCAGCACCATTGTCATCGCCCTGCTTACCCTCAATAATAGCGTTTGCCACTGTGCCTGCAATAAGTTTAACTGCTCTGATAGCGTCATCATTACCGGGGATTACATAGTCAACTTCATCGGGGTCGCAGTTTGTATCAACTATAGCAACAATCGGAATATTGAGCTTCTTGGCCTCGGCTACGGCAATCTTTTCTTTTCTCGGGTCAACGATAAAGAGAGCTGCGGGAAGCTTCTTCATGTTCTTGATACCGCCAAGGAATTTTTCAAGCTTTTCTATCTCAAGATTAAGCTTAACGACTTCTTTCTTGGGGAGAAGAGCAAAAGTTCCGTCTTCTTCCATAGTGTGAAGCTGTTCAAGTCTCTTGATTCTTGTCTGAATTGTCTTGAAGTTTGTAAGCATACCGCCGAGCCATCTTGCGTTGACATAATGTGCGCCTGCTCTTGTAGCTTCTTCTCTTACAGAGTCGCCTGCCTGCTTCTTTGTACCCACAAAAAGAACTTCGCCGCCCTCTGCTGCGATGTCACGGACAAACATATAAGCCTCTTCGAGTTTCTTTACTGTTTTCTGAAGGTCGATAATATAGATTCCGTTTCTTTCTGTGAAAATGTACGGAGCCATTTTCGGATTCCATCTTCTTGTCTGATGACCAAAGTGTACACCTGCTTCAAGAAGCTGTTTCATTGATACTACTCCCATTGTGTAGTCCTCCTTAAAATTGGTTTTAATATTCCTCCACCGCACTTAACTTACGGACAACATTAATAAATGCACCAATCCATAAAAGCATCAGTGTGTGAACTGCCTTAACATTATACCATTTTCTTCAAAAAAAATCAAGATTTATTTTTACGGTATTTTTCACGAATTTTCAGACGAAATTTTTCGGATATTTGTGATATATGACGTTTTTGAATGTTTTATAAGTACCACGTCATTTCCGACAACCTTTATTTCACTGCACGGTATAACAACATCGTCTTCTCTGCCGAGAAATCCGAAAAACCTTTCCCTGCCGTAAATAATGAGTGACTGAACCGCTGATTTTTCAAGATTCATTTCAGCGTCATCTATGTAGCCGAGCCTTTCGCCTGTTGTTATGTCAATGACTTCTTTCCTGCGTAAATCCTCAAGTCTGCAAATCATAAAAACCCCTCCGCACATATTAATATAAATAAGTATATGCGGAGGAGAAACAATTTAATTGAATTTCGGAATTATTTCTTTTTCTTTGATAAAATTGTGGTTGCAACAGCAAGGGCTGCCGCAATAATACCCACTACAATAAGAGCCTTTGCAGGAAAATTGTCACCTGTAAGGGGGGCGGTTTCAGCCATAATCATAAGTTCATACATTTTTGTTTCCTCCATATTGACTATTTCTTCTAATCCATATGTCTTATTTTATCATAAATTATTGTTTATGTCAATATTACGGAGTAAAAAAATTTAAAATCTGAAATCACGGCTTCCGTTTTTAATGGCTTCGAGATTCGCAAGAGCCTTTTCCTTTACTTTCGGATTTGTAACGTTGTGAATCTCACGGGCAATAAGCGCTTCACCGACTGCTTTCGTTTCGGGACTTGCATAATCTTCAAGATATTCCTGCAAAGTCATAAGTGCATTCGGGTGGCAGCAGTTCTGAATCTGTCCCACCTTGCACAATGACATAAACCTGTCGCCTGTTCTTCCCTCACGATAGCAGGCAGTACAGAACGATGGTATATAATCCATATCCATAAGCCACTTTACAACTTCGTCAAGAGAACGCTGGTCAGAAACGTCAAACTGTTCGGTATCGTGCGGACGTTCATTATCGGAATACCCTGCATAACCGCCCACCGATGTTCTTGAACCGCCCGAAATCTGTGAAATTCCAAGACCGAGAACCTTATTTCTGCACGTTTCATTTTCACGTGTTGAGATAATCATGCCCGTATAGGGAACGGCAATTCTTATACACGCAATTATTTTGGCAAATATTTCGTCATCAATGCTGTTGTCGAAAACATTCGGGTCGATGTCCGAGGCTCGTTTAACTCTCGGGACACTTATTGTGTGAGGTCCTACGCCGTGAACCGCTTCAAGATGTTCGGCGTGCATAAGAAGCCCGGCAAACTCGTATTTATACATATCAAGCCCGAAAAGAACACCCAGACCCACATCGTCTATACCACCTTCCATAGCCCTGTCCATAGCTTCCGTGTGGTAGTCATAATTGTGCTTCGGACCTGACGGATGCAGTTTTTCGTAACTTTCTTTGTGGTAAGTTTCCTGAAAAAGTATATATGTACCTATTCCCGCATCTTTCAGTTTTCTGTAATTCTCAATTGTAGTTGCCGCAATATTTACATTGACACGTCTGATAGCACCGTTTTTATGCTTTATTGAATAGATAGTATTTATACACTCTAAAATGTACTCAATAGGGTTATTCACAGGGTCTTCGCCTGCCTCGATAGCAAGACGCTTGTGTCCCATATCCTGCAATGCGGTAACCTCGGCAATAATTTCTTCCTGAGTAAGCTTCTTTCGTGGGATTTCCCTGTTCTGATAGTGATACGGACAGTAAACACACTGATTTACACAGTAATTCGAGAGATAAAGCGGTGCAAACATTACGATTCTGTTACCATAAAAAGCTTCCTTTATTTCACGTGCAAGACTGTACATTTTTTCAGTCATTTCGGGAATATCGCACGCAAGAAGTACACTCGCCTCACGATGTGAAAGTCCTGCACATTCAACTCCCCTGCCCGTTTTTTTAGGAGCGGCTTTTTCAAGAATCTGCTCTATAAGCTCCATGTTATGCTTGTTTTTTTCAGCATATTCAAGTGTATCCAGTATTTCTTCGTCACTGATAAATTCTTCAGCTTTAAGCGATTTCGGATTATACATTATAAATTCCTCCGTTTATTTTTTTGAAATTGCAGCTTTCACGGACACACCACTTATCTGTCCGAGCCTGCCCGTCAGACTGCTTATGCGGTCGGGTTCTGCGTCAAGTGCAATGGAAATCATCGACACACCACGTTCACGGTAAGGTATTCCCATTCTTCCTATTATAATTTCACTGTACTCGTGAAGTACGGCATTTACTTCATGCACTGCGGACAAATCGTCAATTACAACAGCCGTTACCGCAAGTCGTTTTTCGTTCATCAGACACCTTCCTGAAATAAAAAAATCCATCTGAAAAACAAACGGATAACATAATAATATTCCGAACTGTTTTCCGACAGACAGTCAAAACAAGCCCGAATATCCGAAAACATCTGTTTTTCAGCAGTCAGCAACGGAATAAATCCCGTTGTTCACTTATATGATTATATCACAGTATTTCAGATTTGTCAACACATTTTTTCTGCATTTCCAGACTATACGCATGAAAGTTTAACCTCATCTAAACAGGAGATATTGTAACCATTTTGTAACCTGTTATAGAGAAAGAACGTAATCAAGATATTTAACAGGAGAAAAAGAAACGACCATGCGTTTCTGTCTCATAGACTTTACTTTTCCATTCATAAAAACAGCCTGTTTAAGAGCAGTAAGACACCATTTGCGGATAATATTCTGATTTTCCGCAGCAGTTTTATTTAATGTATGATTCCTATCTTCTTTAAATGTCACATCAAGCTGCCAATGCATTGCTTCTACCGACCCCTCTTAAAGAACGTGAGAACAGTTCAATATCGGGATTCAGGCTTGATATGTAATATCGTTTTTCGGAAACACCTTTGTAAGTACGGATAACCATGCCTATACTTTTTATTTTTTCTGCTATTGCCGTCTGTGTCCCCATTGCGTCTATTGTTACAACTGAATTTTTTATATTTATTTTATCAA
>CAMWVV010000195.1 GCA_947177755.1 uncultured Ruminococcus sp.
ATATAATATTATAAATACTGTCCGATTGTTTCTGTCTTTATTTATATTTTGTAAAATCTGCACTAAAATAACCACTCTATTTAGTTCAAATTAGGAATGGAATTTTTCCGAAGAATGTGTTATAATAAAAATAGTGTATTATGATTTATTTTTTATTACATTACAAAAAGCAATTTTAAGGAGGTTCATTTAATGAATACAGCTAAATCGACTGTTCAGTTCAAGGGTACTCCCGAACAGGAAACAGAACTTCTTGCTTTCATCAGTGAGAAAAAGGACGATAAGGGTGCGCTTATGCCCATTCTCCAGAAAGCTCAGGAAATTTACGGCTATCTTCCGATTGAGGTTCAGAAGATTATTTCCGACAATACAGGTATTCCGCTTGAAAAAATATACGGTGTAGTTACTTTTTATGCACAGTTTTCTCTTTATCCGAAGGGTGAATATACAATTTCCGTCTGTCTTGGTACAGCCTGCTACGTTAAAGGTTCAGGAGATATTTTCGACAAACTTCAGGAAATGCTTGGTATCTCGGGCGGAGAATGTACGGACGACGGCAAATTTTCACTTGAGGCGTGCCGTTGTATAGGTGCGTGCGGACTTGCCCCCGTCCTTACGGTAAATGAAGATGTTTACGGTCGTCTTACAGTTGACGATATTGACCGTATTATTGCTAAATATGCTTGATTTGGAGGTTGATTTATGAAAACTCTTAAGGAACTGAGAGCAGTAAGAAAAAAAATGGAGGGTGAAGTGGCATTAAGAACACACAAAAACTCCAATTCAAAATATGAAAGACACGTGCTTGTGTGTGGCGGTACAGGCTGTACATCGTCAGGTTCACCGAAAGTAATTGAAAAGCTTGAACAGGAATTTGAGGCAAAGGGTCTTAACGATAAAGTGCAGATTGTAAAAACGGGCTGTTTCGGTCTTTGTGAACTCGGTCCTATCATGATAGTATACCCCGAAGGTACTTTTTACTCACGTGTTGATATAGACGAAATACCGAGAATTGTTGACGAGCATCTTATAGGCGGTAAGCCTGTAAAGGAATTTCTTTACAGCGAAACGGTTGACGGTGATAATATCAAGTCTCTTGACGAAACGCCTTTCTACAACAAACAGAAACGTATAGCACTCAGAAACTGCGGTGTAATCAATCCCGAAGACATCAATGAATACATAGGCAGGGACGGCTATAAAGCTCTCGGGGAAGTTCTCACAGAAATGACCCCTGAAGAAGTTATCCAGACCGTTCTTGACAGCGGACTCCGTGGAAGAGGCGGAGCAGGTTTCCCGACAGGTCTTAAATGGAGGCTTGCAAGAACCATTGTTCCCGACGCTGATATAAAATATGTCTGTTGCAATGCCGACGAGGGCGACCCTGGTGCATTCATGGACAGGTCTGTCCTTGAGGGCGACCCCCATGTACTCATTGAGGCAATGGCTATTGCAGGCTATGCTATCGGTGCAAGTCAGGGTTATGTTTATGTACGTGCGGAATATCCTATTGCCGTTGAACGTCTCAACATAGCTATAGGACAGGCTCGTGAGGCTGGTATGCTCGGCAAGGATATTTTCGGTACGGGCTTTGATTTCGATATTGATTTGAGACTGGGTGCAGGTGCATTTGTATGCGGTGAGGAAACAGCCCTTATGACTTCAATCGAGGGCAACCGTGGTGAACCCCGTCCCCGTCCGCCGTTCCCTGCCGAAAAAGGTCTTTATCAGAAACCGTCCGTACTCAATAACGTTGAGACATATGCAAATATTCCGCAGATTATTCTTAATGGTGCTGAATGGTTTGCTTCAATGGGTACTGAAAAGTCAAAGGGTACTAAGGTTTTCGCTCTCGGCGGAAAAATCCACAATACAGGTCTTGTTGAAGTTCCTATGGGTACAACTCTCCGTGAGGTAATCGAGGAAATCGGCGGTGGTATTCCGAACGGCAAGAAGTTCAAGGCTGCACAGACAGGCGGTCCTTCGGGCGGCTGTATTCCTGCCGAACACTTTGATATTCCGATTGATTACGATAATCTTATAGGAATAGGTTCTATGATGGGTTCGGGCGGTCTTATCGTTATGGACGAGGATAACTGTATGGTTGATATTGCCAAGTTCTTCCTTGAATTTACCGTTGACGAATCATGCGGAAAGTGTACGCCGTGCCGTATCGGTACAAAGAGAATGTACGAAATTCTTGACAGAATCACAAAGGGCAAGGGTACTCTTGAAGATATTGACAAGCTTGAAGAACTTTGTTATCATATCAAGTCTAATTCTCTCTGCGGTCTTGGTCAGACAGCTCCGAATCCTGTACTTTCTACTCTCCGTTATTTCAGGGACGAGTATATTGCCCATGTTGTTGAAAAGAGATGTCCTGCCGGCGTATGTAAAGACCTGCTCCATTTCCATATCATCAAGGATAAGTGCTTTGGCTGTGGTCTTTGTGCAAGACACTGCCCTGCCGATGCCATTACCCAGACCGATTATATCGCTCCCGGTAAGAAGAAAGCCGCTTACCATATCGACAAGGATAAGTGTATAAAGTGCGGTGCTTGTATCGGTACTTGTAAGTTCAAGGCAATTATCAACAAATAAGCGGAGGAACAATAATGGAAAATATTACAGTTAAAATCAATGGTGCTGAACTCTCTGTACCTAAGGGAACTACTGTTCTTGAAGCTGCCCACATTGCAGGTATTGAGATTCCGACACTTTGTTATATGAAAGAAATCAACGCAATCGGTGCGTGCCGTATCTGTGTTACGGAAGTAAACGAGGGCAGGGGATTCAGACTTGTTGCCGCCTGTGTTTATCCCTGTTCGGACAACATGGAAATCCGCACAAATTCACCGAAAGTAATCGAATCAAGAAAGAAAACTCTTGAACTTATTCTATCCACTCATGACAGGAAGTGTCTTTCATGTGTGAGAAGCGGAAACTGTGAACTTCAGAAACTCTGCCGTGACTATGATATTCAGGACGCTTCTGTTTATGACGGCATAAGAAACGAATACGAAATTGACGATTCTGCGGCTCATATGTACCGTGACAACAATAAATGTATTCTTTGCCGCCGCTGTGTTGCAGTTTGTTCGGAAGTGCAGGGAATCGGCGTAATCGGTGCAAACGAAAGAGGTTTCAAGACTTTTATCGGTTCTGCCTTTAATATGGGACTTGGTGAAACAAGCTGTGTTTCATGCGGACAGTGTATAGCGGTTTGTCCTGTTGGTGCAATTTCGGAAAAGGAGTTCACAAAGCAGGTAATGGCAGAAATAGCAGACCCCGAAAAAGTTGTCCTTGTTCAGACCGCTCCTGCCGTACGTGCCGCACTTGGCGAATGTTTCGGTCTGCCTGTCGGTACGAACGTTGAGGGAAAAATGGTTTCCGCTCTCAGAAAACTCGGTTTTGACAAGGTTTTTGACACCGATTTTGCCGCAGACCTCACTATTATGGAAGAATCACACGAATTTATTGACCGTGTTCAGAACGGCGGAGTACTTCCGATGATAACTTCATGTTCTCCAGGCTGGGTAAAGTACTGTGAACACTATTTCCCCGATATGACAGAGAATCTTTCAACCTGTAAGTCGCCGCAGCAGATGTTCGGTGCTGCCGCAAAAACTTATTATGCGGAAAAAATGGGAATCGACCCGAAAAATATAGTAATGGTTTCGATTATGCCGTGTACTGCAAAGAAGTTTGAAACGGGCAGAGCCGACGAAAACGCCGCAGGTGTTCCTGATGTTGATTATGCGCTTACTACCCGTGAACTTGGCAGAATGATTGAACGTGCAGGTATCAATTTCCATGCACTTCCCGACGAAGAATTTGACGAACCTCTTGGAATTTCAACAGGTGCGGGCGTTATATTCGGTGCAACAGGCGGTGTTATGGAAGCCGCTCTCAGAACTGCCGTTCATACTCTCACAGGTGACGACGTTGTTGATTTCCCCGAACTCAGAGGAACTGAGG
>CAMWVV010000196.1 GCA_947177755.1 uncultured Ruminococcus sp.
TCACTATATTTTTCGATATTCTTAGTGTTCTGTTTTAAAATAGGATAGCTATATAAGTATTTTGTATTTTGTATTTTATTTCATTTCTTGTGCAAGAGATATTAACAATTCAAGCTGTTTCGGAGTAAGTGATTTGAATACTACTACAGCCTCATTTAATGTGCATGGACTCATTACATTTTCTTCAAAAAAGTCTTTTGGCTCAACACCGAGAAACTCGCAGATATATAGAAATATCTGCATTGAGGGCAGAGCTTTCTTGTTTTCTATGTTGTTGATATAGCTTTGGCTTTGTCCTAAACTCAGGCTCATATCTCTTGCAGATATGTTTTTTTCGGTTCTCAGTTTTGCGATTCTATCTGATATGAAATCTGCATCAATCATTTGTATCACCACCTACATATAATTATAATATATGTAAATGAAATTATGCCTATATATTGTTTCAATTTGTGTTGACTTAACAACAATATTTAGGTATAATCTATATAGATACCATTTTTAAATAGATACATACTAACGTGAGGTGCATAATGATGATGAATATTTACACTGTCAGTTTTTTTGGACATAGAGAAATAGAAAATCCGATAGAGATTGAAAATCGTCTGGACAAGATTCTGCACGACTTAATCAGTCAGAGAGAGTATGTAGAGTTTCTGATTGGACGAGATGGAGAATTTGATTTGCTTGCATCATCGGTCATAAAAAGAAATATCCGTAATTACGGATATGGAAACACATATTTCATTCTTGTTCTGCCATATATGAAAACTGAGTATCGTGACAATGAAAAGGACTATCTGGACTATTATGATGAAGTCGAGATATGTACTGAGTCCGCTAACGCTCATTATAAGGCAGCTATACAGATTCGCAACAGAAACATGGTAGACCGTTCAAATCTTGTTGTTTGCTGTATTCAACATAAAAGTGGTGGAGCATTCAAGGCTGTACAATATGCTGAGAAACAGAATTGTAGGATAATAAATCTTGCAAAAGGAACTGAATAATGTCAAAAAAAAGAAAAGAGTATCATTTTCATTAAATATGGTTATTCTTCTGCTGAAAAAAACAGAGTGCAGTTATAAACAGCACTCTGTTTCTTTATTTGCTTATCATATTTTTCAGAACTTCTGAAATATCTCCATTAATACAAACCGACTGTCTTGCAATCTGTTCAGGACAAAAAGCCTCACCATAATTCACACAGACATAAACGGCATCAGGATTTTCAGCAGTCATCTGCCAGAACGGATATTTGATAATAACAGGTGTATTATATCCCACACCAAGTTCCAGAAAAAGTATATGCTGATTACTTCTTGTGCGGAGAAAATTTTCATATCGTTCAGCTGATTTGTACCAGCCTTCATCTTGTACAAATTTGTCATCTGCACGCAGATTCATAGTCATAGGCTTACCACAATGCGGGCATTTCGGAATAAATTCTGTAAGAATTTTCATATCGTCCTGCATATCGAGCATAGGAATAATAATATCTTCATTATCCCATGTTTCCTGACAACACGGTTCACTGCACTGAAAAAGTCCGTAATCGCCTTGCGTATAGAAAAGACGTTTCTTGTCAAAACCGGCTTTCTGAAACTGGTGGTCTACATTGGTAGTTATTACAAAATAATCTTTGTCCTTTACAATTTCAAAAAGTCGGCGATAAGTACCGTTATCAACGTCCATATAGCGATTGACATAGATGTATCTTGACCAGTATGCCCAGTGTTCTTCAGGTGTTGAAAAGGGATAAAATCCGCCTGAATACATATCCTTAAAGCCGTATTTTTCTATAAAATCGGAAAAATGTTTCTGAAATCTCGCACCCGAATAAGTAAATCCTGCGGCTGTGGAAAGTCCTGCACCTGCTCCGATTATGATTGAATCAGCAATTTCTATTTCATTTTTCAGCCTTGAAATTTCAGCTGAATAATCTTTGGTAAATTTCATAATCATCATCTCCGAACACATTGAAAATAACTTTTATATTATTATTTTTAAGAAATTCCCTGACTGTTTTTACAGCAATTTCAGATGCCTCCTGCTTTGGAAATCCAAACACACCGGTAGAAATACAACAGAATGCAATACTGTCAATATTATTCTGTATCGCAGTTTCCAAACAGCTTTTATAACAGCTTTGCAGAAGTTCACAATGTTTGTCAGTCAGTCTGTAATTTACAATTGGTCCTACAGTATGAATCACATAATCACATGGCAAGTTATATGCAGATGTTATTTTTGCCTGCCCTGTCGGTTCGTCGTAACCCTGTTTCTGCATGATTTCCGCACATTCAAGCCTTAATTTCACGCCTGCAAATGTATGAATACAGTTGTCAATACAGCTATGGCAAGGCTGATAACAACCGGTCATTCCGCTGTTTGCAGCATTGACAATAGCTCCACATTTCAGCGTAGTAATATCACCCTGCCAAAGATAAATATTATCCTCAATCGGTTGTAAATCCGCAATATCAGTAATACCCTTTTTCACTGTTAAATCTTTAAGGAATTTATTTTCAGCATCTATGTAATCCGAAGATACAGGCATTGCCGGACGGATATTTACAAGACTTCTGTAAAGCTGAAATTGTTCCTGCTCCGACGGCGGAATAGGAATCTCACTGTATTCCGGATTTTCCTGTAAAAGATATTCTATAAGATTTTTTGAAATCATAGTCTTATAACCGCTCCTGACGGACAGTTTTCAAAACAAGCCCCACAGTGCAGACAATTATTCTGTCTGATAACGTAAGGTTCAGATTTGTCAATGCAGTTCTGAGGACAGACTTTCAGACATTTTCCGCAACCGATACACTTTTCAGTAATGCGATAACCTTTAAATTTAGCTGTACCGTTTCCGATAGTATAGATTTCTCTGAAAATAGGATTAACTCCGAGATTGAAATATTCTATTGAAGCGTCTTTTATCTCAAAACAGATACCTATATACCGTTTATCGCCGGGATAGAGATTGGCAAGATACGGCTGTTCCTCAAAAATAGTATCAATACATATTTTCTGCCTTTCTTCCGGAACAGGATAAGCATTTGCGGAAAGTCTAATCATCTCTTTGAACTTCGTATATACAAGTATCTGAACACGCCCGTCGGCGAGAAGTTCTTTTGTTACGTTCTTACCCTTTGCGGTAAAGAAATAAAATGAATTTTCGTCGTAATGTACTGCACTTATACAGCGAATCTGCGGAGAACCGTTTTCGTCAACTGTTGCAACATTCAGCACGCCTACAAGTTGCATTTTCTTTAAACAAGTTTTAACATCCATAAATAAAACCTCACTCAATAATTTTAACTCTGTCGGCTTTTCTTGGTTTTGTATTTGGTTGTTCGCCGTCAATGTATCCGAGAATAACAAAGCAGACAGCACTGTAATTTTCGGGAACATTCCAATCTTTCAAAAGTTTCTGTCCCTCATCGCTTACAAAAGTTTCCTCACCTCTTGATATAATACACGAAGAAATGCCGAGTTCTGTAGCCTGTAAAATCATATTTTCAGCCATACAGAAAGCATCTGCAACACGGAAAGCAAAATTTTTCTGACAAAATATGACAACAACTGCCGGAGCATCATAAAAACCATTTTTCAAAGCAGGATTATCAATACAACTCGGCTGTTCCTTTGAAACATAACTCCCTGAAAGTCTGGAACGGTCAAATTCTGCGAGATTCATTCTTCCGATTTTTGCAGTAAGTTCAGCATTGCGAATCGCAACCATCATACTACGCTGTCCACCACCGGCATTAGGTGCGTAATTTCCGGCTTCGAGAATAATTTCCAGATTCTCACGGCTGATTTGTTTATCTGTATACTTTCTGAT
>CAMWVV010000197.1 GCA_947177755.1 uncultured Ruminococcus sp.
TATGATAACATACAGAAAAAAACAGTCATTATTGTGAAATATAAGAAAAAAGAACAGACTTCACGCCTGTTCTTTGTTTGATATTTTATTTTAGCTTTGATTTTGCTTTTGCGGTAAATTTTTCACCGAAAACAAGGAAACGTTTATGAGTTCCCTCGCCGATTAATCCTGATTCGTCGTAAGCCTTTACACTGAATATAAATTCACGTCCTTTAATTTCCGTAAGAACCGCTTCGGCTGTGATTTTCATTTTTTCGGGAGTGGCGGAAACGTGCTTCACATTCATTTCCGTACCTACTGTTGTTTCGTCGTTTTCAAGGTATTCCGACAGACAGTTACAGGCGGATTTTTCCATAAGCATTATCATTACAGGAGTTGCGAAAACCTCAAGGCTTCCGCTTCCGACGTTTATGGCAAGCTCGTCTGCCGAAACCTTAATTTCAGCTTTTCCCGACACATTCGTTTTTATTTCTTTCATAGTTTACTCCTCTTCTTCCGTTTCAAGAAGTTCTTCGGGTATCGGACACGGTGAGTATACATCACCCACAACTCTGTCATAAGTGAGCATATCAAGCTCTTCGTCACGTTCCACTTCGCTGTCGTATTCTTCCGAATAAACGGGAATTTTTTCCATATATTCCATCATGGTATCAATAAAAGCGTCATGCGGAGCGTCGATTATATTCATTATTACATAAGGCATATAAAAGAATGAAACATTTTCTTCAGGTACTGACGAATAGTCAGCATCATAATTGCTCCAAAGGAAATAATGCTGTTCATACAAGGCACTGCAATTTGAACCGTTAAGACCAAGCTGATTATATACGCTTGTTTCTCCTCTGAGTGACGGGAAATGGTCGCCGACGAACAATACAAGGGTAGGCTCATCAATCTTTTGCAGATTATCAAGAAATTCGGTAAGACCCTCATTTGTATGCTGAACCCATGTAAGATAGTTTGTTATTTCGTCGCCGTCGCCCTGGTCATACGGCTGATGATTCTGCATTGTAGTTGTGTGGATATAAATCGGGTTGTCGGTGGTTTTAACGAGGTCAACAAGCTGATTGTAGACGGTTTTGTCATCAACATAAGTACCGAAATGCTCAACGGGGACGGTGAAATCAGATTCACCTGTTTGGTCATTATGGAAAACCATTTTATCAAATCCGAATTTTCCGTAAATTCTTGACCTGCTGTAAAATCCGCTCTGGAAAGGGTGAACATAAGCGGTTGAATAACCCCAGCTCTTGTAATACTGTGCAAGTGCGGGCTGTTCACGGTCGGCAAGCTCTCTCTGAGGCATATTCGGTGTATTTATACCACGTACGGGCAGACCAAAAAGTAACTCAAATTCGGAACGGACTGTCCAGCTTGCATAAGTAGGGGTAATTGTAGTACCTGCATGACCTGCTTCTCTTGCCTTGTCAAAACCTTCATAATACTTTTCGTCTATATCGAGTTCGTCAAAAACTCGGAAATCCGCATATGATTCACTCATTACTACTATAACATTAGGTTTCTGACCGCCGTTGAAGTCATTTTTTTCGGTATTGTTTTCTTCTATAATTTCGCTTACGTGTTCGTCGTCGTAGTTATCGGGTTCGGTAAGCCTGTTTGCATAGCTTTCAGAAGCGGTCTGTATTATGAATGCAAGGAAACTGTTGCTGTTGAATTTTTCATTGAGTTTGAAAGTGTTGGTTGCTTCTGTTGTATCGATACTGAATATTTTGTAAACGGGGGAATAGAAAGCAGGCAGGAAAATCAGTGCCGCACAGGGAACAACACACGCACACGCCGTTATTGCACGTCTGGACGGTCTGAGTCTGAATTTCGGGTTGAAATAGAAAGCAAGGGCAATAAAAGCTATTACTATAAGACAGTATATAACAAGTCTCGGCGTTATTTTTATGTATGCAAACGACTTGAGACTTTTTACACTTCGGAAAAGTTTCATATCTGAAAGTATGAGATGATTTCCGTTAGTTCCGTATTTGAATAGTTCCGTAATACTGAGAGCCATGTAAACAACACTTTGTACTGCAATTGAAATCCAGCCTGAGCGGAAGAGTGCGAGCAGGAACAGGAATACTATAGATGTAAGAAATATGTCAAAAATCATGACTGTCGGACGGTGTATCCAGAAATCGAAATAAGGCATGAAACCTTTGAACTGGTTGACTTCAGCCATAGTACATATAAACAGCGGAAAAACAAGCAGAATTGCAAGATTTATTTTCGGGTGCAAGTCTGTCTGTCCACTATGCTTTTCATGAAAAAATTTAAAGTATTCTTTAAAAGTTTTCTTTTCTTTTGTATCTGTAGCCATTAATTATCCTCCCTATATTTATATTGTATATAAAATATATCATACATTTAAAAAAAGTTCAAGCTGTATAAAAAAATATCATCTTTTTATCACGAAATTCGTCGCTTTGGTAATCTTGCACGTAAAAGCGGGGTTGAAATTGTGAAATGTAAACAAGCTATATTTTAAGCCAGTCCTTTTTCGCTGCATCGTCAATTACTTTATTTATCACTTCTGCGAGATTTTCAGAAATTTCAGCAGTACCAACATTGATATTTTCAACCTGATTCCTGTAAACTCCGTGTTCCTGCCATGAGATACCGCCTTTTGTGTAATTGAGTAACATCGGCTGTATTCTGTCGAGTACTGCGGCAAAACGTGCTTCATTTGTCTTACAGTCCTCAAATTCACGCCATAGCGAATAAAATTCTTTTTTCTGGTCGTCAGGCAGTAGACCGAAAATTCTTTGAGCAGCTTTTTCTTCACGTTCGGCTTTGGTTTTATTTCCTTCTTCGTCGTAACGGTAAGTATCTCCTGCGTCAATTTCAACTACGTCGTGAATCAGCAGCATTTTCATGACTTTAAGTGTATTTATGGGTGAATCGACGTATTCCTCCAGCAGAAAAGCCATTACTGCAATGTGCCAGCTATGTTCCGCATCATTTTCCTTTCTGTCCTCATGAAGCACATAAGACTGACGGTAAAGGTTTTTCATCTTGTCAAGTTCAATCATAAATTCAAGTTGTTTTTTTAATCTGTCTGTAATCATATTATCCTCCTCTAAATTACCATACCGCCGTTTACGGCAAGTACCTGTCCCGTTATATATTCTGACTTATCCGACGAGAGAAAAGCCACAGCTTCGGCGACGTGTTCGGGAGTGCCGAAAACACCCAGCGGAATTTCTTCCTTTATACTTTCAAGTTCTTCGTCTGTAAAACGGCTGTTCATTTCGGTCATTATAAAACCAGGAGAAACGCAGTTCACACGTATGCCCGACGGTGCGACCTCTTTCGCAAGGGCTTTTGTGAAACCTATTATTCCTGCTTTTGATGCTGAATAGTCAACTTCACACGATGCCCCGACTTGTCCCCACATTGATGAAATATTAACAATACAACCCGACTTTTCCCTTATCATATACGGCAGAACTATACGGGAACAGTTAAGCGTACCGCCGAGATTTATATTTATTATGCGGTCTGACTTTTCACGGGGAATTGTTGTGAAAAGGTCAATTTCAGAAATTCCCGCATTGTTCACGAGCAGGTCGATTTTGTTTTCCGATTTAAAAATATTATCGAATGAACTTTTTACGGAATCAATATTTGAAACGTCAAATTTAACAGCTCTTCCTGAAATTTCTTCGGCAAGCTTTTCTGCTTTTTTTTCTGAGTTAAAATAATTTATTATTACATGGTAACCGTCGGCGGAAAGTTTCCTGCATATTGCCTGACCTATTCCGCCCGTACCGCCTGTAACAACAGCTTTTTTCTGCATATAATTCTCCTTTTCCGATTTGTATTTTATATTATAG
>CAMWVV010000198.1 GCA_947177755.1 uncultured Ruminococcus sp.
GCCATGGCTTGTTTCGCGGTGGGCGGGCTTAGGGGTTTATCGTCATGGTCTGTAAACGCCTTTCAAAAGCCTTTTTATGATAAATCCTGCACCGATAATTCCGGCTATTATGCCAATTTTACACGCTTTTTTCATTGTAATTCTCCTTATTCCTCGTCATCTTCATCATCATAAAAATCGTAATTTTCATCTTCAGAAGTGACATTTTTCTTTGGTTTTTTCATGAATTTCATTGCAATAAATCCGAACGCAACAAGTACAACAGCACCGATTACAAGATAAACCATGTTCATATTCATGGAATTTGTTTGTCTCTGAACAGGTTCGGAAACTTCTTCATCAGTATTTTCAGAACTGTTTTCCGTCGGATTTTCGGAATTATTCTGTACTCTGCCGTTTGCATTTTCAGCAGCCTGGAAAGCCTGTTCGGGCGTGATTTCGCTTTCCTCATCACCTGCATAAAGAAGTGCATACAAATCGTAATCGTCAACTTTATTCAGAAAATAAACGGCATCTTCCCCACTTTCGGCAGAATAATTTATCAGCACATAAAAAACATGACCGTCTTTTGTCGTGACCGCAATAAACTGCATTTCTTCCGAATCATAGATGATACTTTCCTCTTTGATGAGAGTTGCATTTCCGGCAGTATCGTAATAATCATCGTCGAAATAATCAACAGTTGTTTTTTCCGTCGTGGTCATTTCTGTCGGTTTTTCCGTAGTTTCAGAAGCTGTAGTATCAGTGATTTCAACCGGATTTTCCGATATTTCAGAAGTATCTGTTACAGTGGTTTCTGCCGTTTTTTCGGTATTTTCTGCCATTTCGATAACTGCTGTTGTTTCTTGATTTTCGCTTGCAGTTTCCTCCGCAGATGCTGTAATTCCAACGCTTGCAGTGGCGAGAAGTACAGCCGAAATCATCGCACTAAAAAATTTTTTCTTCATTTTTTTCCTCCGCATCGTCAAGCATTTTTTCAACATCAGAAAAAGAAATATTCTTGCCTGACATTTTCTTTTTAATTTTCGCCATAAAAGCGTAATCCTCCGTTGACAAGTCATTTCGGCTCAAATCAATTTCTAAATTGTCGAAAGTCAGGACTTTGATTTCAGTCTGAGTTTTTTTTAGTTCTTCCGTTGCAGTCTGGATACGCTTTTCAAGAACTGCTGATTTTTCGAGAAGTTTCGCAATTTTTTTGTCATTAACGCTCATGAAATTCCCCCCTTTAGTAAAGCACAAGCCGTGGGTCAATGAAGTCCCAGCCAACGCCGTCGGTATCTATTTTTATCTTGATGTGAACATAATCGTAAGCGGTATTATTGTCCGAATTATCGCATTTTTTTGAACTTGTTGACACTGCAAATTTCTGTCCGGATTTGATTTCATCACCTTTTTCAAATTCAGAAATTAAATTCACATTCGACAGATAAACTTCTGTATCACGCTTAGTTCCGCCGTTACCGTCATACCAGTATTGAATATCATTTTTTCGCAGAACAATGTAATTTTTTTCATAATTTACTTCCGAAATTTTACAGTCGAACGGAGCAAAAATATCAGAATTACTGTTCAGAATTACGTCAACACCCTCATGTAAATCGTCAATATTACAGTGTTTTTCGTTCCATTTCTGCATATCGTAACCGAAACCGTTAATAATTCCGCTTTCGTGAATACTTGTTCCGGTCAGTGATTTCAAAGTCTGATGATTTCCATGCATTCCGCCGCTGTCCGTACCAACAAGCAGATTGTAATAAGTAATTCGCTCATCAGCGTGCGACATTGAATTTAATTTTTCAGAAATGACCTCATCAAATGTTTTTTTCTGCTTGACGTTGTAATAAAGCCGACAGTCAGTTTTCCAGTAATTCGCATTGTAATAACTTATTAGACAGCAGTTGTTTAAATCACTGTTCCAGTACCAAGTGTCCTGTGGAGAAACGCACCAGTAAATTTGATTGTCATCGCTGAATCCCCAGTAGGAGCGAGCATGGTAATCATCGCCGTAATATCGACCATATTCCGTGTTATTGAACCATGAATAGAACGGTTCGGAACTTTGTCCGCTGCTGTCATTTACAAAATATCTCTGGTCTTGAATGAACCAACCAGTCCGCTTGTAGCCGTCTTGAGCGTTGAGAATTTCAAGGTTTTCATTAAAATGAATGTAGCCACTGTCGTCCTTGAAACCGTTCAGTTCAGCTGGATTACTTCTCGGAAGAAAGCAGTCACCATACATATTTTCACTGTTGGCAAGCCAGTAACTACCGTCAATTCCGCCCGAAAAATAGTAGGAAAAATGCTCCTCCCAATGCGATGTATTGTCATAATAATGCTGAAATTCGTACTCTGCATTGAAAATTTCGTCAAGCAAATCTTCTGTACTGTCCTTGAATTTCCAGTATTTTATATCGCCGTTTTCCGCATCGAAATCATAATAATAGGCACACAAAAAACTCCACAATTTGTAAACATCAAAGTCAAAAACCGCATCATAATTGAATTTTTCGCTCCTGCCGAAAATAAAATTATCGGGATTGTCCTTGTAATCTGAAACGTCAATATCAAATTCTTTCAATGCCTTTTTCCAGTCGGAAGTGCCTGTTTTCCGGACTTTTTCGTTCATATCCCAGGCAAGTTTTGTGTAATATTTTTCGGCTTGTGACAAGTCGTAATCCTGGGCTGTGTACGTTCCGAGAGTGAAACCTCCACCCGAAACAATCGAACTGAAAATCATGATTATAAACATAAAAACAAGAAGAATTATCAAAATCGGCACGGCAATTACCGCAAAAAATTTTTTTACTTCATTTTCATAGACGTTTTTTATGAATTTAAAAACTTTTTTCAGTCCGTCGGAAAAAGAAGATTTAGTCCTATGTTCAGGCTTTTTTCGTGATTTATGAATATCATGTTTTTCTTTCAGACGATTCTGCTGACGATTTAATTTTTTATTTGATTTTGCATTTTTATCAGCAATTTTTTCACTTTTTTTCTGTGCTTTGTGTAACTTTTCGGGCTTGCTGACTTTTTGTGCGACAGGCTCAATAATTCGTCGTTTTGCGGAATCCACAACATGAAGAAAATCATTGTCGGAATCCTCATTTACAGCCTTTTGCCATACCGACGCTTTCATTCGATTTGCCGTATATTTGGCAGGTTTCAGAATTAAAAATCCGGTTTTTGAATTACGTTCGATTTTTCGCTGATTTTTTAATTCTTTTCTTTTGAAATTTTTTTCGGATTTCAATTTTTTCTGACTGAATTTATTTTCACGTTTAAACTGTCTGAAATCCTGTTTATGACGTTTGAAAAATGCACGCTGAATATCTGATTTACCGCCTGATTTATAGGCTTTTTTATGCCCTCGGAATTTCAGTTTTTCCGACTTGAAATCAGCCTTATTTTTCTGAATTTTCGGCTTGAAAGTATCTTCTTTAAAAACGTAATATTCCGCTTTTTTCAGCTTGAATTTTGCCTTTTCAAGTTTGTACTGTTTCCTGGATTTGAAGTGATTTCGAGTGCCACGAACAGCATCAAAAGCCGTCCGACCGATAAAAAATGTACCTCTGTGATAGTCGTCAACAGCCTCACGGGTGTATTTTTGTTTCAGATTGTTTTTGACTTCACGGAATGCCACATCTGCCGATTTCAAGCCGATTGTCTCACTTGCAAGTGCTACATCAACAGCAGTTTTTGCCGTATCGTGAACAGCAAAATTTACGGTTTGTGCAGATTTTTTTAATAATTTTCCCTTGAAAGTTTTCGGCTCTTGACTGTCAATAAAT
>CAMWVV010000199.1 GCA_947177755.1 uncultured Ruminococcus sp.
GTCATATCCGTCATATATGTTAGTGGTTATAACAAATTTTTATCTATAAATAGCCTTAAATCCAGTATGACGGATAAATTTTTATCCGTCATATTTATCCGATTGAAATATTGTCAAGCGAAATTCCCTGATAAAACCAGCCTGTCATTCTATGTATTTTGTTATAGCGTTTTGTCATTTCCAAACTGAATTTACGTGACGGCATTTTATACTCGTTGCATTCGTCCGCCCACTGACAGTAAACAGCATACAGTGCCTGAGCCTTGACTTCACCGCCCTGCACGACATAATCCGAAGCAAGAAACGCCGAAATAACGTCCATTTCGTTGCGGTACTCCTCAACAGCCTCGGCGATTACTTTAGGCTTGCGGAGTCCCTCAGACTTCCAAAGCTTATAGCCGTCCGCAATCCACGCCAAAATGTCCGGCAGTTCCTGCATAAGCTTCTGCGACAGATTCTTGTCAACTGCACATTCCGGAATCGTCACGCTGAATGGTATTATATGGATTCTGCGCCATATGCCTAAGTCAGTGCCACGAATGGTAGGCTTGTGGTTGGTCGCCATCCACAGCTTGAACTCCGGTTGGAACTCAAACTCATCTCCATAGAGTTTACGTGCAGTAATCATATCATCGCCAGTAAGTTGTTTAAGAAGTCCCTCGTTAAGCCTCATACCCTCATTTGGTTCAACCGACGTTACAAGCCTTGCACCTTTCAGACGGGCAATATCGGAATTTGCAGTGTTCGTACTCGCTTTAACCATGATGCTTTCCGGCTGAATATTCGTCGCATAGTCGCCCATGATTTTTCGGACGACCTCAAGAAACGTTGATTTACCATTTCTTCCTGTACCATAGAGGAAAAATGCACACTGCTCCGAAGTATCGCCCGACAGCGAGTAGCCGAGTGCTTTCTGAATATAGCGGATTAGTTCCTTGTCACCGCTGAATATCTGGTCAAGGAATGCAAGCCATTTTTCAGGCTTTTTGAAAGTTTCCGGCATTGAAGTACCGAGCATTCGGGTCATCAGGAAGTCAGTTTTATGCTCCGTCACGGAAAAGTCTTTCAGATTGAGTACACCATTCTGAACGTTGACAAGAAATTTATCTGCGTCAAGTTCGTTGGGACTTACTGCAACCAGATGCTCCAGTTCCTTGACCATAGCTTTTTTGGAGTTATTGGAACGGGTTTTCTTCATATGTTTCTGATAGTCTGGCAACATTTCGCCGCCCTGATACTCCGCCCAAAGTTTAAGTTCGGACTTCATGCTTTCAAGAACCCTGTCCGCCCACACAAAAACACCTCCTTTGATGTCATAATGCCATTTGCCGTCATGATAGCAAAGCCATCGGCGGTCGGTATAGCAGTACCTCATAACATCACCGCAAAGGTCGTACATTCGCTGAGCGTTGCCTGTATCGTCAAGCGTGTGCATTTTCATCGGAGTACAGCCGACAGAAATATAATAATCGTCCGTTTTCTGCGGATTATAGACCTCCTGACAGTTTTCAACGGCTTTTTTCAGCATGAGTTTTCCATATGTACTGCCTGAAGTCCGCCTGTCCCACTTGTCACGCATAAGTCCCGATTGTCTGAATATATTGTCCATTTTTTCGGTATCACGTCCGCACCAGAATGCAAGCATATTACAGAACGCAAAATCCGCCTCCGACTGCGACGGATAGTCCGAAAAATCGCCGTTATACAGCTTTCTGAACTTCTCCCCCGACTTCGACATAAACGCCCTTTCAAGAATCTCCGAAACCGCCATATTCTGCGGAACATCGGCAGTCCTGAAAGTTTTTTCAGACTTACCGCAAAGATATTTTTCATGGAGTGGTTTTATACTTTCCGTACAGTCTGCAATCTTCTGAACTTCATCGGGACAAAGCGGATTTCCCGTCATTATGAAATAACGTCCCTTGTCGTACATCTCAAACTTTCCCTTGCGTCTTGCACCCTCCGGCAGACTTCCCCGACAGATGATATGCAGTCCATGACACGACTGCGACAACTCTGTATAACTTCCGAGACCGTCCACAAAGTCCGAAACAAAGTTTTTGTCACCTCTTAAATAGCCCTCAATTTCGGGAAAACAGTCGTCCAAATCCACTCCGAAATAACCGCTCCCCGAAAACATAAAACCAATACCGGAGTAATTTCTTGACGCTCTCACAGCGGTTTCAAAGTCACTCCACGTCTCCGTATTGTTGGACATCGCCTGTCCGCCTGTTCTCGGATTTATCGGGATTTTCTTTATTCCGCTATGAGACTTCGGGTCGGGTTCAGACCGCCAGCACACCCACTGCGGACAGCATTTTAACTCATCAGGAATTTTTTCATACATATTTTTTACCTCCTATAATTTTTATATAAGAGGTGCAAAAAACACCTCCTTTCAACTGAAATCCATTGAATTTAACAGAAAATTTACAGAAAATTCAGAAAGGCACATCGCCATCGCTGAGAATCTCCTCATAGTCGTCCATACCACCGTAAGACGTTCCACTGTTTGCGAATGTCTCCAGTGCTTTCTGTGCCACTGTATCACTTGTAACAGCAGTCTTGAAAGTATGCCTGCATTCGGGGAAATTTGTCTCATTCATATACTTGACTTCTTCATAAGTCCTGCCTTCGTACTCACGGTGACCGACAGTCACACGCATAACACGTCCGCCGAGTTCGTCGCAGAGGTTATAGATGGTTTCATAGCTCTTTCCTGCTGGAAGTTTTACAGCCTTTGCAAGCTGCATAATCTGCTTGAAACTGTACCCCTGCACCTGCATATCTGCCTGAGTAGGTTCACGACGTTTCCAGAGAGTATGGAAAATACAGTGGTTCTTGCAATTCTGCTCCACGTCGTTTCTGATGACGAGCGTGAAGTTCAGACCTGTTGCACCTTTCTGAGTAGTGCGTTCCTCAATTTTTGTGATTATGACCTCATATTCACCTTTCGGGATAAGGTCAAAGTCGTTCACATCTTCATAATTAGTTGAAAATCCCATTTCATTTACCTCCGTTAATTAAATTTATTGCGTCCTCTTTGCTCCTGCAAATTCCGGCGATTACTCCGTATTTCCGCATAGTTTCGAGGAATTTTTTCTGTTCTGCTGACGGTCTGCCCTTTGGTGTCTTGACTTCGATAAAAACCGCTTTTCCGTCGGACTTTCGGAAACCGAATAAATCCGGAAAACCTTTCGGAACACCAGTATTGAAGTATCTGCCGTCCTGTGTATATCCTGTCCCTACGTTCACACGGAACATCATGCACGTATCAGACAATACAAGCCGGATTTCGTTCTGTATTCTGTGTTCTTCTGTCATAAAAATCTCCTTTGTTTCGCTTGATAGTACGCCCAGCCCATTTTATAGCCCTTTTTCTTTGCGTACTTGATTAAATCGCTGTAACTTCTGCACTGGTCGGGCGAATCATCATATTTCAGCACAAATCCGGTTATATTTTTGAGTTCTGCACCGGCCTTGATGTCAAGAGTACGCTCTTTTTTCGGGAAAACATATCCGCACTTAGGACAGATTTTCACATCGTCTTCCGGCTGAAAAGTATAGAAACATTCAGGACATTGCAATACTTTTACTTCATTTTCTGCTTGCTGACGGGCTTTTTTCGGTTTGTCCTGCAAAGTCCACTGACGGTCAGCGTCAGGCATTCCAAAACGGGCATAATTTCCTACGTGGTCGATTATAACCGCCGATTTTTCGGGTTTATATCTCATACACCGCATTGACTGCTGAATGTACAGTG
>CAMWVV010000200.1 GCA_947177755.1 uncultured Ruminococcus sp.
ACATTTCTGAGAACGCTTTCAAGGTCAGCCCTCTTTCTTTCAGTATGTCTCGCAGGCGTTCCAACATAAAAATTATTCGGCAAAGATACTAAATATATCATAAATAATATATTTTCTAAAGAAAAATATGATTCCGTTTGCTTACATATATTTTATTTGGTAATTTTGCGAGGTAAAATATATTTGATATAATATATTAATAAACAGCCTTGTACTTCGCCGAAAATGTAGTGAAGTACAAGGCTGGATTTTTGGCTATTTCGCATAAGATTATTAAAAAATGCTCATAATTTTCTACGTTGACAGGCTAAAAAAATTCAGCAGCTTTCTGCATTCTGTCAGTGATTTTCACACCAAACGGACATCTTGTCTCACAGCTTCTGCATCTTATACATTCGTCTGCATGATGTTCAAGAAGTTCATAGTGTGATTTGACTGATTCAGGCACATTCGGCTGCATTGTGGCAAGGTCATAGAATTTATTTACAATAGCGATGTCAATATTTACTGGGCATGGCTTGCAGTGTCCGCAGTATGTACACTGACCGCTATAAGCATGACGGGGTGCATTTGCCAGGACAGATGCATAGTCTTTTTCAGTATCTGATACACTTTCATACTTTACAGCGTCGTCAACCTGTTCAGTCGTATCAAAGCCAACCATGACAGAAGCGACTGACGGACGTGTCAGGCAATAATGTAGACATTGTGCTGGTGTCAGTGCTGTTCCGAACGGTGAACGTTTTTCATCAAACAATCTTCCGCCAGCAAAGCCTTTCATTACAGTAATACCTATATCGTGCTGTTCACAAAGACGATATAATTCCGCACGCTCAGGTGCAATTCCACCAAGCTTTTCATCAAATTCATCTGCAAAATAGGTGTCCACGTCTTCCGTAGGCGGCAGAATATCAAATGCGGGATTTACGGAAAACATCATCATTTCAATAATTCCGCTTTCAACAGCCTTTTTTGCTATGACTGGATTGTGTGTACTCATGCCAATATGACGTATTATACCCTTTTCTTTCAGTCCGTACACATAGTCAAGATAGTCACTGTCAAGAATCTCATTCCAGTCTTTTTCCTCATCGACATAGTGAATCATGCCGAGGTCAATATAATCTGTTCCAAGTCTTTCAAGCAAGTCTTCAAAAGCAGGTTTCACTTCAGACATATTACGGCTGCGGACATACTGCTCGTTCTGCCATGTTGAACCGATATGTCCCTGAATGAACCACTTTTCCCGTCTGCCTTGCAGTGCTATTCCCAGATTAGTCCGTACATTCGGCTCACTCATCCAACAGTCCAGAATGTTGATACCCTGTTCTTCGCAATATTTCACAATCTGTATACATTCCTCAGAACTATGCCTTTCAAGCCATTCTGCACCCAAACCGATTTCACTGACCATTAGTCCAGTTTTGCCAAGTCTTCTGTAATTCATGATTTCTTCATCTCCTTTAGTCTGTTGCGGATTGCTGTAAGTGCTGTTTCGGGAGATGTTATCCCTGCAACCGCTGTTTCAATCGGACAGAATCCTGTATTGTCACGATTACGTATTGCTTCGGTCATAATGCCGTATGTAACAGGAATATTATACTTCATAAGTGTTTCAAATGCACTTTTGCTGATAACATCGGCGTATAGTTCATCAACTTCAAGCAGAACATACAGGAATGCAGCACCGTTTCCCACAACCTTATCTGCGGCGGAATATCCGTTCAGATATTTACCGCCGTCAAAAAATTCAAGAAGAGGTGCAACGCCTCTTTTCTGACTGGTCAATGTTTCCTCATTACTGCAAATCACACAGGTATAATCCGAACTTTCAAGCATTCCCTTTGCTTTTTCAAGATTATTCATTGTCAGCCTCTTTCAGTCTGTAGACAGCAAGCGGAATTATCACAAGCTGAAGAATTATTCCGAAAAGACCAGCGGTAATACTTGTGAGTGCAACTTTTGGATTTACGGCAGTACCGAACGCATAGAAACCTATTGCAATTGCACCTGCTCTTACAGCTCTGCCTGCAATCTGAGCAATCAGCACTTTAACAATTGCAGGAATCTTAGCATTTCTGAGAAGTCCTGCACAAATTCCATAAACGCAAAGCTCAATCATCATAAACGGCAGCATAACGCTTGATGGCATACCTGTCAGTGCAAAGCTAACAAGAGGACTTAATAACCCTGCAATTCCTGCGGAATAAGGACCTGCCAGAAGTCCCATAAGAATTATCGGCAGGTGCATGGGGAGAAATGTTTCCCCGAGTGCTGTTCCCATGCCCGAAGCCGTTCCTACTGCATGGACAAGCTGAGGAAGTGCCACGGCAGATACCAGTGCAATCAAAGCCCCTGTTGTCTGCGTTTTTACTGAAAGTTTTTTACTTGAAATTGCTGTTGTCATAAAAATCAACCTCCAAAATATTTAATATTTATTAATGCTCAAATTCCTTTGCCACATCTTCAAGAAGTTCTGTAATTTTCAGATGCTGAGGACAAATTTCCTCACACTGTCCGCATCTGATACAATCCGAAGCCTTGCCGTTTTCACGGGTAAGAATGTTGCTGTAATAGTAATCCTGATTCCAGCTATTAAAGGTCGTTTTCAGATTATAACATGAAAATAAATCAGGAATACGAATTTTCATGGGACAGCCGTCGGTACAGTAATGACAGGCAGTACACGGAATCATATTCATAGAACGGAAAATATCACAGACTTTCTGTACCGCTTTCATTTCAGTATCACTGAGAGGCTGAAATTCTTTCATAAAGCTGATATTATCATTCATTTGCTCCAGATTACTCATACCTGAAAGTATCATGCAGACATTCGGAAAACTTCCTGAAAACCGAAGTGCATAGCTTGCATTGCTCATACCGGAATGCAAATCATCAAATATCTTCTGTGCGTCCTCCGGAAGATTTACAAGACTTCCACCCTTGACAGGCTCCATGACGATGACAGGCTTACCGAATTTCTCGCATACCTCATAGACCTTTCTGCCCTCAACGGAAGTGTCATCATAGTCCACATAATTGAACTGTATCTGCACGATTTCAATCTGCGGATAATCGGTTAAAATACGTTCCAGAACGTCAGCTTTATCATGGAACGAAATGCCGAAGTGACGGATTTTACCCTCTGCCTTTAATTCCAGAGCTGTTTCATAGGCATTACAGCGACGGAATTTTTCATAAATTGCACCGTCCTGTGCGTGCATAAGGTAGAAGTCAAAATAGTATACACCACAGGCTTCAAGCTGTTCCTGAAACAGAGGACGTATTTCCTCCTGAGAGTTGAAACAATGCGTGGAAAGCTTATTAGTTAGAATAAAACTTTCTCTCGGATAACGTCTGCTGATAGCTTCACGGATAGCTGTTTCACTCTGTCCGCCGACATAGACGTGCGCCGTATCAAAATAATTGAAACCGTTTTCCATGAATATATCTACCATTTCACAGAATTGCTTCATATCCACTTTGTCGGCAGACATTGGCAGACGCATACAGCCAAAACCGAAATTTTTCCTGATTTCATAAAAAAATGTATTGTTCATAAAATCGCCTCCTTTATAATATTGTATCACAGATTCTGAAACAAGTCAATATTGATTACTTATCTATCACGCAAATCAATTTTGTTGATTAAATAATTTATTTTGTCTACTTTAACCTCGTTTTAGGTTATTTTAATATGTT
>CAMWVV010000201.1 GCA_947177755.1 uncultured Ruminococcus sp.
ATATTATAATATAATATGGTTAAGAATTTCTATGAAACGGAGAAATTTTATGAAGAAGAAAAAAACATTGATTATTTCGATTACTGCCTGCTTTTTGGCACTGTCACTCTTTATATGGTTTATATTCACATCTATGAACCATAAAATAAGAAACCTGAATGAAGACACCGTAAAAGATGTCGGATTTACATATCTCTCTGCCCTGACTGCCGAAACCGTCAACCATTCAAGAACTTATTTCAGTGCAAGATTTGAAAGCATTGAACAGGTAATTAATGCTGTAACAAGTATGGATACGGACGAGGAAAGTTTAAAGCAATATATAAATACTGAAATAACACAGGGGGTAGTTTATCTTGCTTTGCTTACAGAGGACGGAAAAAGAGAAGTTCTGCGTGGAGACGAAAGTTTACGTCCTTTGGATACGGACAGATTTGAAGAAATTGTACAGACAGGCCAGGACAGGGTTATGCTTGCTGCTAACGATTCAGGTGACAGAGTGGTTGAAATGGTTAAGTCCCGCAATTTCACTATCGGTGATACAAAATACAAGGCATTGCTGTGCGGAATGAATCCTGATACACTTAATACTGTGCTTAATTTGTTTTACGGTGAGGAAATGGTGTATTCTTTTGTTATAAGAAAGCAGGACAGTGAATTTGTCGTGCGGAATGAAGATGCACATCAAGGCAGTTATTTTGACCGTATCTGTACCATGTATGAAGATTATGACGGTATGACCGCAGATGATTATATTAATCAGATAAATAATGCAATGAAAAATAATGAAACTTATAATCATTCTTTCATGATAAACGGCGAGCATAGAATGCTGTTCGCAAGACCGTTTTCATATTCAGACTGGTATCTTATAACATTTATGAGCTATACGGAAATGGGAAGTCTGCTTGATGCAAACAACGATGAAATAACCATACTGTTTAACAAATATCTGTTAATTCTTTTCGTTATTTTTGCAATTATATTTTTCAGTTATGTAGTATTTTCATATAAACAGCTTAAAAAACAGCAGAAACTAAAAGACGAAGCAATTGCCGCAAATAAATCAAAAAGCGAATTTCTCTCCAATATGAGCCATGATATACGCACACCAATGAATGCTATTATCGGAATGACTGATATTGCCTGTTCAAATATTGATAACAAGGAAAAGGTTGAAATGTGTCTGCAAAAAATAACACGTTCAAGCCGTCATCTTCTTTCACTTATAAATGACGTGCTTGATATGTCCAAAATCGAAAGCGGTAAAATGACACTTTCAATAGTACAGATTTCATTCCGTGAGAATATAGAAAACATAGTTTCTGTTATACAGCCACAGGTTAACAGCAAACATCATAAATTTGACATCTATATAAATAATATCATTTCTGAAAATGTTTATTGTGACAGTCTGCGACTTAATCAGGTTCTGATAAATCTTCTTTCAAATGCTGTAAAATATACTCCGAAAGGAGGAATAATTTCACTTTCACTTTCTCAGGAAGAATCCCCGAAAGGTACGGAATATGTAAGGAATCATATTATTGTAAAAGACAACGGCATAGGCATGACACAGGACTTTATAAAGGTTATTTTTGACGACTTTGTCCGTGAAGATAAAAAACGTGTAAGCAAGGAAGAAGGCACGGGACTTGGAATGGCAATTACAAAGCATATTATTGATGTCATGGGTGGTACAATTGAAGTGAACAGCACTCCGAACGAGGGCAGTGAATTTCATGTTGTACTTGACCTGAAAAAAGGTGACACAGATATTAATAATATGAATCTTGAAGGACTTAAAGTTCTTCTGGCAGATGACGACGAAGACCTTTGTGCAAGTGTGATGCAGTCGCTTAAGGAAATAGGTGCAGAAGCGGAATATGTCACCAACGGAAAACAGGCAGTTGAAACAATAAAGAATAATCCCGATAAATTCGATGTAATTCTTGTTGACTGGCAGATGCATAACACGAACGGTGTTGAAATAGCAAAAAAATTACGTGAATATCCAACATCAAATATTCCTGTAATTCTTATATCGGCATACGACCTTGCAGAAATTGAAGAAGAATCCAAAGATGCTGGAATAAACGGTTTTATTCCGAAACCGCTGTTTAAATCCACTTTATTCTTCGGAATAAAACATCATATGGAAAACGAATCGTCGCATAAAACAAATACAAAAAAATCAGATGAATTTAACGGCGAAAGAATCCTCCTCGCAGAAGACAACGAACTTAACAGCGAAATTGCTATTGATATTCTTACTGAAGCAGGACTTGTAGTTGACTGGGCGGAAAACGGACAGTTATGTGTTGAACAGTTCAGAAATTCCGAAATCGGTTATTACAGTGCTGTTCTTATGGATATACGTATGCCTGTTATGGACGGTTATGAGGCAACAAAGAATATAAGGGCATTGGACAGAAGCGATGCTGATATTCCGATTATCGCAATGACAGCTGACGCATTTGCGGAAGATGTTGCGAAAGCCAAAGAATGTGGTATGAACGGTCATATTGCCAAACCCATTGATGTAAACGCACTTTTCTATATGCTCAGCAGAGAAATTAAAAAATAATAAAATTAAAAAACGGACACATCAAATATGTGTCCGTAAATTATTTTAGCTTTATTTTTTATTATTGAAAAGCAGAAATTTTCTTGCAAAGAAGTTCCAAAGGAAAGAAACAGCCGTTGAAACTACCTTAGCTATAATCTGAAACAGACTTGTTTTATCGGCAAGCCATATTTTGAAAAGCTTTGTAATACCGATAGTCATAAAAAGTCCGACAAGACCTATTGCCGCAAACCCCAGAAACTCCATAAAGCGATTTTCTACTTTTGAATTGCGGAAAATCCAGAATGTACTTATCACATAATTTACGATAAGCCCTGCGACGAATGAGAGTGAATTTGCAAGCTCTGCAAACTGTTCATGAAATACAAATCTGAAAAGAATATAGGAAATTCCCCAGTCAACGACAGTCGCAAGTCCGCCGACAAAAACATAACGGAAAAACTGTATAAGCGTATTTTCTGTATCGCCTACAAAAAGCTTTTTAAACTTCCTTTCACGGAAAATATCCTTGATTTCCTGAAAGCCGTCCATTATTTTTTCTCCTCGTGATACTCTTTTTCAGTATTCACGCTCCAGATATTAGACTTGTCTTTTCTGCCTGACTTGATATTCTTTACTGTTTCAAAAGAAGTAACCATTGAGTGGTCGATATTATTGTAACGGTGCTGACCGTTTCTGCCAACACAATAGAGGTTGTCAATAGTATCAAGATAGCTGATAAGGTCGTCCATTTCGTCGTAAGTATCGAAATACGCAGGATAAGCTTTCTTTACCTTTTCCATGTGTGTATCAATAACTTCGTCGGGGCTGTTGATAAGACCGAGTTTCACCATTTCCTTTACACAGAACTTAGAGAACTGTGCTTCCGTCATATTCCAGAACTTGTCGCCCTCGTTGACAAAATATTCAAGACCAATCCAGACAGTATTTTTCAAATCCTTTACCATATAAGGCGACCAGTTGTTATAAATCTGAAATCTTCCCATTTTAACACGTCTGTCCTGAACGTACACCCAGCAGTCAGGAACGATATTTCCGACTGTTTTCATTTCGGTAAGATTCTTAAGATTGAGTTTCGGAATAAGAACGCCGAGCGTCATATAATCA
>CAMWVV010000202.1 GCA_947177755.1 uncultured Ruminococcus sp.
AATCTGGTATTAGGCTGCAAATGTATACATTCTTTTTAGGTTAGTGCATATGGGGCTACGACCTTATGCAGAACCTCATCAATGGTATTAACTATCAGATGGGCAGTCTGGGAAATATTGTGTCCGACGTTGCGAATATGATATGGGAATACCTTCACTTTTCCGTCCCCGAAAAAGGACCATTGACAGATTTTGAAAGCTGGATGCCCGATTTCATGCAGGGTCTTGCAAAAGGTATTGAAAGTTCACAGAAAGCCGTTGAAAAAGCGATTTCAGGCGTTGCAGGTGCAATGCAGTTAAAGCTTGACAGTGGCTTGAACTTCGATTTAAACGGCATTTCAGGGGCGTTTACGGGCAGTTACGGAACGGTCAACAACTACTATCAGACCGACAACAGCCGTACCGTAAATCAGACAAATAACAGTCCTAAGTCTCTTTCAAGACTTGAGATTTATCGTCAGACAAGAAACGCACTGGGGGTGTGACTTTGTGAAATTTGATTTAGTTTTAGAAAGCGGAAGAGGTCCAAGAGTAGGATTTACAGGCAATGCTAACGACTATATGGTGAAGAAAATAGAGGGACTTGGTCCACCTGCCGGAACTGTCAGCACGTCAACTTATGCAGGAATGGACGGCAGTTACCTCAACAACGCTTTTATCGAGAAACGAAACATTGTGATTCAGTTTGAAATGCGTGGTATCAACATAGAAAAACGCCGTCACTGGCTGTATAAGGTAGTCGAGCCGTCCCGATATATCAAGATTTTCTATAAAACCTCAAACGTTGATGTGTATACTTACGGCTATGTCGAGACGTGCGAGGTCAATAATTTTGAAACGTTCACAAGCGGACAGATTTCAATTATCTGTCCGGATATTTACTGGTATGAGTGCAAGCAGACAATCGCTTATTACGGGCGGATTATGGGGACTTTTCACTTTCCTTTTCCGGAGAGTGACGAGCCTTTTCCGCTTGGAGTGTACAGTGAAAGCAGTGTCATGACGATTGAAAATGACGGCGACAGAATCGGCTTTACCATTGAAATAACCGCTGGTTCTGCTGCTCAGACGATTACGATTTACAATGTTGACACAGGTGAATATTTGCAGATAAAAGGCGATATTCAGCCGAATGACATAATCACGATTACCACCAGAACAGGCAACAAAACAATTTCTTTGAATCGTGGTGGCGGTTTCAGCACAAACATTATAAACTGGCTTGTCTACGGTTCGTCATGGCTGACGATGAATCAGGGAACTAACCATTTTCGGCTTGAAGCTCCCGACGGTTTCTCCGCAAAAATAATTCACACCAACGCTTACTTAGGAGTATAAAAATGTACATTGAAATATATGAAATGGCTGTAAACGGCGAAAATCTCAGCATTACACTTACGGCAGTATGTGACAGTTTTTCGTCACTTTTATGGGACGTTGAATATTATTCCTGCGGTCGTTTTGAAATATATATCACCGCAAATCCGACCAATCTGAGTATTTTCCAAAAAGGCAGGATTATCGGACGCAGTGACGACAAACAGCACTATGGAATCATTGAAAAAATACAGATTAGTGCAGACGCTGAAAACGGCGATTATATCACAATTTCGGGACGTTTTTTAATGTCGTTTCTTTCAAGACGCATTATTTATCCCATGTTCAGATTCACTTCTGAAACATCATATTATGAAATAGTAAAAAGTGTTGTGTGGCGAAATTGTCTGTCGGATAAATCGGGAGGAGAAAGACTGCGTAATCTTCCAGGACTTCATATAAGCGAATTTGCAAGTCCGTGCTGGCAGAAAACCGCACAGTTACAGGTAAGCTATGAGAATCTCATGGAATGGGTTTACAAAATCTGCGAAATTGTCGGCGGTACGGCAAATATCCGTCTTGAAAAATCTGCTGACGACGAATATTCACTTATTTTTGAACTCTCACAAGGCACGGACAGAAGCGTTTTGCAGACCGAAAATCCGCACATAGTTTTTTCTGATACATATAATAATTTGCTGTCTTTTGACTATATGCTTGATACCACGGATTACTGTAATTTTGCCCATATTTTCGGACAGGGTGAGGGACTGCAGCGTAAAAGTGCGACTTTATATAACGGAAAATTACCCACATATTTTGAACGGTATGAAGTTTATGTCGACGCAAGAGATTTGTCCGATGAAGTAGAGACAAACGGTGAAACTACACATCTTCCCGCAAATGAATACACTGCAATGTTGCAGGAACGTGGCAAGGAAAAGCTTGTATCGATAACTGAAAAAAGTGAAAGCACAATAGCAATGAACGACAGACAATATAAATACAACAGAGACTATTTTTTAGGCGACTATGTGACAGTACAGCATGAACGATTTGGTTTGAGACAGCCGAAAATTCAGCTTGTCGGCATGATTGAAAGTTTTGACCAGAACGGCTATTCGCTGACACCAACATTCAAAGGAGAGTGATTTTATGGCATTCCACAGCGGCTTTTTCGACTCCAAAGGACTTGACAGAACGTACACAGCAGAAGATTTCACGACATATCTTTCAAGCATCATCTGCAATGGTATTTTAGACACTTACGGCGATAATTTCAACCTGACTTCAACAGGTGAAGGCAGACAGGTTGTTATCGGAACGGGCAAGGCTTGGATAAACGGTCATTATTTCGTGAACGACGAGCCACATTTAATGGATTTCGCCGGTTGGCAAGACCCTACGTTTCCAAGATATATAGCAATCGTAATCGCCTGCGATACGTCTGACGGTGTCCGCAACGTCTGGCTTGATATTGTACTCGGACAGCCTGCCGAAAATCCACAGCTCCCTGAGATTCCGACAAGTGAAACACGCACAAATTTACTGCTGTATGCAGTTCGCATGAATCCTGGTGCTTCGTGCATCACAGAAGCGGACTGGTGGGACTACCGTGCTGATGAGAATGTCTGCGGTTACTGCAAGTGCATTTTAGGAAAGTGTAAAGTTATAGAGTTAACACAAAAAATAGCTGAATTAAAGGGAAAACTTGATGCATTACAGCCGCAGGTTGAAGACCTGACTAATGTCGTTGTAGAAACTGGAAGAGTCGGTGACAATGTTCGGTATTCACTCCGGAAAGACGGCAAGGCGATTTTAACCGGAACAGGAGACATATGGGAGTATGGTGAGGACACTGTACGTGGAAATTCTCCGTTTTACCGCAACAAATTGCTGAAACACATGACGATTGAGGACGGAATTACTTCACTTACTGACAAATTTTTCTTTGGCACTATCATGCACTTTCTGACAGTCCCCGAAAGCGTTGTATCTGTCGGTGTTTCTGTATGCGAAGAATCAGATGTTGCAGTGGCTTACTATGGCGGTGAAGTTATAGGCGAAAGAATGTTTGCAAATGACGATGCTTTGGTTATGGTAAACATGACAAAAAATGTTAAAAAGATTTCCGATAATGCTTTTTTAGGCTGTGTGAACCTGCTTTCTGCAACCTACGACGGAACGATTGACGAATGGAATGCGATTGAAAAAGATGCAACATGGGCAGGAGAATCGAGAAATCGTTCAAGCCTTGAAAAAATCCAGTGTACCGACGGCTTTTTGGAGTATGACTGGCACACACAAATCTGGAATGAGATGAGGGAATAATGTGGAAATTCCTTGTAAAACAGCAGAAAATTGAAATTCTTGAACG
>CAMWVV010000203.1 GCA_947177755.1 uncultured Ruminococcus sp.
GTTCCCGGAGGATTCGGTCACAGGGGTATTGAGGGAATGATAGAATCAATACGATATGCCCGTGAGAATAAAGTTGCATTTTTCGGGATATGTCTCGGAATGCAGATGGCATTTGTCGAGTTTGCAAGGAATGTGATGGGCATATCCGACGCAGATTCCTCCGAGTTTTCCGACACCGCAAATCCCGTCATAGACATCATGGAGAATCAGAAGAATGTTTCAGACAAAGGCGGTACAATGCGTCTCGGACTTTATCCGTGCAGACTTGCGGAAGATTCAAAGTGCAGGAGTATTTACGGCGATGAACTCATATACGAACGTCATCGTCACCGCTGGGAGTTCAACAACGCTTACCGCACAAAAGCAGTTGAAAAAGGTCTGAAAATAGCAGGTGTTTCGCCAGACGAAAGACTTGTTGAAATAATTGAACTGCCTGACCACCCGTGGTTTGTGGGAGTGCAGTTTCACCCTGAGTTCAAGTCACGACCAAACAAACCGCATAAACTCTTTGCGGATTTCATAAAAGCATCAATAAATCAATAAACGGAGGTATTTAATTATGGAAAAGGTACAGGATTATTTCGGTAGCATGGTATTCGACGAAAGAGTTATGAAAGGTGCTCTTTCCGAAAAAGTCTATAAATCTTTAAAGAGAACTATCGACAGGGGAGTACCGCTCGACATCACCGTTGCCAACGCCGTGGCTTCTGCAATGAAAGACTGGGCGGTTGAAAAGGGTGCGACACATTACACACACTGGTTTCAGCCCGAAACGGGTGTAACCGCTGAAAAGCACGACAGTTTTATAAATCCTGCTCCCGACGGTCGTGTTATTATGGAATTTTCGGGAAAAGAACTTGTAAAGGGTGAACCTGATGCATCATCGTTCCCCTCGGGTGGTCTCCGTGCGACTTTTGAGGCAAGAGGCTATACTGCATGGGACCCGACTTCTTACGCATTTATCAAGGATGGTACTCTTTATATTCCTACCGCTTTCTGTTCCTATACTGGCGAGGCTCTCGACAAGAAAGTACCGCTTCTGCGTTCTATGGACGCTCTCAACGTTCAGGCACTCAGGATTCTGAAGCTTTTCGGAAATACAGATGTACGCTGTGTAAAGACTTCTGTAGGTCCTGAACAGGAATACTTCCTTATTCCCAAGGAACTCTATGAGCAGAGAAAAGACCTTATTATGACAGGCAGAACGCTTTTCGGTGCAATGCCTCCTAAAGGTCAGGAAATGGAAGACCACTATTTTGGTTCAATCAAGCCGAGAATAGCCGAGTATATGGCAGACCTCGACAAAGAACTTTGGAAGCTCGGTATTCTTGCAAAAACAAAGCACAACGAAGTTGCCCCTGCCCAGCACGAACTTGCACCTATCTACCGTACAACAAACATTGCCGCCGACAACAATCAGCTTACTATGGAAGTTATGCAGAAAGTCGCACAGAAACACGGTCTTGTTTGTCTGCTCCACGAAAAGCCGTTTGCAGGCGTAAACGGTTCGGGCAAGCATAACAACTGGTCTATTTCAACTGATACGGGTGTAAATCTTCTTACCCCTGGTGAAACTCCCTATGAAAATGCACAGTTCCTGCTTTTCCTTTCTGCTGTAATCAAGGCTGTTGACGACTATCAGGATTTACTCCGTCTTTCAGTTGCAACCGCAGGAAACGACCATCGTCTTGGTGCAAACGAAGCACCGCCCGCAATTATTTCTATTTTCCTTGGTGACGAACTTTCAGGCGTTCTTGACGCTGTTGAAAACGATACTCCTTACGACAGCGGTGAAAAGCAGAAAATGCAGTTAGGCGTGGGCGTACTTCCTGAGTTCAGCAAGGACACGACCGACCGTAACAGAACATCACCTTTTGCATTTACGGGCAATAAATTTGAGTTCAGAATGCTTGGCTCTTCAAACAGTATTTCGTGTGCTAATATTCACCTTAACGCTGCTGTTGCGGAAACTCTCAGACAGTTTGCCGACATTCTCGAAAAAGCAGACGATTTTAATTCTGCACTCCATGAACTCATCAGAGACACTATAAAGGCTCACAGGAGAATCGTCTTCAACGGCAACGGCTATGACGACAGCTGGATTGAAGAAGCTGAAAAAAGAGGTCTCTCGAATCTGAAGACTACTGCCGACGCAATGCCGAAAATCCTCGAAAAGAAAAACGTTGATATGCTCACTTCTCATGGAATTTTCACTGAAAGTGAAATTAAGTCCAGATGTGACATCATGCTTGAAAACTACACAAAGACTGTAAATATCGAAGCCCTGACTATGATTGATATGGCAAGAAAGCAGATACTTCCCGCACTCTCGAAGTTTACGGGCGATGTTTCCGCAAATGCAAAGGCAAAGGAAGGTTTCGGTAAGTCAATATATGAAAAGTGTATAGTTGAAAGGCTTTCGGGTCTTATGGACAACATCTGCGAGGCTGTAGGCGAACTTGAAACTGCTGTTGAAGACCTTGAAGAGATTAAAAGTGCTATCGAGGCTTCCGCATTCGTGAGAGACGAAGTTCTTCCGAAAATGGACGCACTCCGCAAGCCTGCTGACGAGGCAGAGACAATTACGTCTGAGGAATATTGGCCTTTCCCGACTTACGACAAACTTCTTTTCGGTGTAAGATAAAAGAATAAAAAAATGTTCCCTGTCTTGTGTACAGGGAATATTTTTGTATATTGACAAATTCTGTGAAAAATAATATAATATATCTCAGTAAATTTCTGAAAGGACTTGTTGCTATGAAATACGGACTTGTTATGGAGGGCGGTGCAATGCGTGGAATGTTCACCGCTGGCGTTACTGACGTTTTAATGGAGAACGGAATAAAATTCGACGGTGCTGTGGGAGTATCGGCAGGGGCGGCATTCGGCTGTAACTATAAATCCAATCAGTCGGGTCGGGTTATACGCTATAATACGAGATTCTGCCGTGACCGTCGTTTCTGTAGTCTCAGGTCGCTTATAAGGACTGGGGATATTTTCGGTGCGGAGTTCTGCTATCATGAGATTCCTGACAGACTTGACGTTTTTGATTATGAAACTTTCGGTAATTCGCCTATGGAATTTTATGTTGTCTGTACTGATGCGGAAAGCGGAAAAGCCGTATATCATAAGTGTAAAAAAGCAGACTATGAGGAACTTGAATGGATAAGGGCATCAGCCTCTATGCCGATTGTCTCAAGGGTTGTGGAGATAGGCGGACGGAAACTTCTTGACGGTGGTATTTCCGATTCGATACCGCTGAAATTTATGGAAAAGACAGGCTACGAAAGAAATGTTGTAATACTCACACAGCCGAGGGACTTTGTTAAACCGCCGAGCAGTATGGCGAGGAGAGTGAAACCTTTGCTGAGAAAGTACCCTGACCTTATAAATGCCATGAATAATCGCCATAAGATGTACAACGCCGAACTGAAATATATACGCCGTTCGGAGCAGGAGGGGAGAGCATTTGTCATTGCACCGCCCGAAAAGCTTCCTGTCGGACATATAGAACATAATCCCGACGTACTCCGTGAGGTTTACCGCACAGGCAGGAATACCGCCAATAAATGTCTTGATGATATGATAAATTTTATGAAACAGTAAATTATGAATATCACGGTGTATAATTTTTTATCCTCGGCTTTAAAATTTAGCTATATATAGG
>CAMWVV010000204.1 GCA_947177755.1 uncultured Ruminococcus sp.
TAGCGCGCTACCTTGGGGTGGTAGAGGCCGTGGGTTCAAGTCCCGTCACTCAGACCATAATGGTGAACCAAAATAGATGACACCGCAAAAAAGTCCGAATATTCGGGCTTTTTTCGCATTCATCCGCCGGAAACTTTATAGTCAAAACCGTAGATGACATTTGCCTTTCGGGGGGATTTGAAAGCTTTAAGAAAACATTCAGGAGCAGAGGTTTCAGGGATTTCATAGCAGAGATAAGGAAAATCCTCTGAAATTAAGCAAAAAATAATATACAAACTTTTAGAGCCGTTTTTATTGGTTTCTCACAAGACGAGAAACCAGTAAGAACGGCTTTTTTGTTTTGGAAAAATAATGGAGATAGATATATGAATGAAAATAATGATAAACTTGTCATAAATACGACTCTTTTCAGAAAGGTGTCCGACTTCAGAACGAATCTTCATGTGGTGGAAAAAGCCTTTCCTCTTTCTGCAAATGAGTTTACCTGTCTGAAAAACAATCTATTGAGTGACAATGAACTGATAGCAAAAAATAAAGATTTAATGTATTTTGATAACAACAATATTTGTCATTGTCTGTTATTTTATGACAAGGACAATGGCGACGGAATACTTGTGGATTCTTTCGGCTATGATTATGCAAGGTACAGCCAGTACATTCCCGGAGCGAAAAGTCTTGTTAAAAGTATGGAAAATGCAGAAAAAATAACTGAAAATATCGTCGATTCCGAAGAAGATGAAACTAAGGAATTTGGCGATATTTCCATGTAAACGAGGTGATAGAATGAGTATAAATCTGAAACTGATTTCTCCGATATCAGCGAAATGCGATGCTCTCTACGAAAATCCGTGGGACTGTGGTGAGGATTACAGTATTCTTACCGAAATCGAAAAAATAAAGTGCCATAAGGAAATCAGCGAGGCGGTGTGTCTGCTGATTATGCCGAAAAACAGCCGTCGGGGGCTTATGAAAGACTTCGACCGCCAGAGTGAACTTGATAAAAAAATCTTTTCGGCAGTTCCGTCGGTCGAGGAAAATAACGGTCGTCTTGTGCTTGTCCTGAACTGCAAGTGTTTCAAAGTTCTGACCAAACAGGAGCTTGACGAATTCTGTATTTGGTGGGAAAATCAGGTCGTCAGGGTCAACGAAATCCTGAAAAACAGCAGAGTTCCGACAAAGAAGTTCGGAAAAATTTATGTCTATATATGGTTTATCAAGAGCTGGGCAATTGAACCGAAATTCGTGATTGAACCGAATGATTAGCAGTCCGAAAGGGCGGTATTTTACATAACGATGAAAAGAGGAATGTCCCGAAAAACAGACGATTGGAGGTGTTCATATATGCTTCGTGTATTCGACGCTTTCGCAGGAATCGTCGGTTTCCGTTCGGGTCTGATGAGGGCGGGAGAATTTCAGTTTGTAGGCTGGTGCGAAATCGACAAATTCGCACAGAAAGCCTACCGGACGCTTTATGAAACCAGATGTGAGCAATTTTATGAGAATATCAGAGATATTGACACCGCAAGACTTGCAGATTTTGACCTCCTTGTCGGAGGATTTCCGTGCCAGCCGTTCTCCGTCGCCGGAAAACGCCTCGGAACAGCCGATTCAAGAGGCGTTTTGTTCTTTGAACTTGCCCGAATCCTTGAGGCAAAAAGACCTCGCTATTTTCTGCTTGAAAACGTTCCCAGACTGCTGGGGATTTCGCAAGGGTCGACTTACCAGAAAATCCTTGAAACGCTTTCAGAACTGGGGTATTGCGTGGAATGACTTGTGCATGACAGCTCCGGCTTCGGCGTTCCGCAGTCGAGAAGGCGAGTCTACATTGCAGGATGTTTTGGAGCGGACTGTTCCAGAAAAATACTGGCTTTCGGAAAAAGCAACGAGGAAAATAGCCGGAAAATTAGGCAATTAATCGGAGGAAGTCAGGGGCAGAGGGTTTACAGTCCGGACGGTCTTGCGGTGACACAATGCAGCGGAAGCGGCGGAATGGGCGGCAAAACTGGTCTGTATCTGATTGACATGAATTTTCCGCCTAATTTCACCGAAAATGCGAGGTGCATAACGGCAAGGCAGGACAGCGGAGTGAGCAGCCACAAAGACGAACATTCCGCTGTTTTTTGCGATTTGAACGAGAATCCTCAGACAACCGACACGGCAAGATGTATTCATACAAGGTACGATTTGGGCGTGTCGTCCGGCACTCACAAGGGCGAGCGTTCGGGCGTTCTGGAAGAGGCTCCGAGAGCGATTCTGAACCCGTTCAAGGAAACCACCCGTCAGAACGGCAGACGCATAAAAAATCCCGATGAACCGATGTTTACGCTGACTGTCACAGACCGTCACGGCGTTGTCCACAAGGGACGGATTCGTCGTCTCATGCCCGTTGAGTGCTGGCGTTTGCAGGGCTTTGAAACGGCTCAGTTTGAAAAAGTCGCCGCCACCGGAATGTCTGACGCACAGCTTTACAAGCAAGCTGGAAACGCAGTGACCGTGAACGTCGTCGAGGAAATCGCTAAAAATTTAATAAAACTCGATAAGGAGACTTTTGGAAATGAAAAATTATGTAAAAATATTTAAAAATAAAGAGCTTGGCAGGGTAAGAACTGTCATTATTGACGGTGAGCTGTGGTTTGTCGGCAAAGACGTTTCTGTAATTTTAGGCTATGCAAAGCCTGAAAACGCCATCGCAGCACACGTTGAAAACGAGGACAAAACCACTACCCTGATTCAGGGTACAGGTTCAAATTACAAAAGTAAAACAACCATCATCAACGAGTCGGGTTTTTACAGCCTTGTTCTCTCAAGCAAAATGCCAAGAGCGAAGGATTTCAAGCATTGGGTGACATCTGAAATACTCCCGACAATCCGCAAAACCGGCGGTTACGTCAACGACGAAGACCTGTTCGTTGAAACTTACCTTCCGTTTGCCGATGAGCCTGTGAAAAATCTGTTCCGACTTCAGATGAAGGTCATCAATCAGATCAACGACCGAATCAGGCACGACGAACCGCTTGTGGAGTTCGCAAATCAGGTCGCCGAAAGCGAGAATTTCATCGACATAAACGCTATGGCAAAGCTTGCATTTGCCAACGACATCAGAATCGGCAGAAATCGTCTTTTCCGCTGGCTCAGGAGTAAGAAAATACTCATGTCCGACAATATACCGTACCAGAAATATATTGACAGCGGATATTTTATGGTGAAAGAAACTGTCGTGGACGTTGGTATGTTCACGAAAATTCGTCAGCAGACGCTTGTGACTTGAAAAGATCAGCTGTACATCATCGGCAGACTGAAAAATTAGTTCGGGGAGGTGTACTGATGACAGAAAAAAATAAGCCGGATTGTCCGCTTATAGGCGAAAACGGAAATATTTTCAACCTTGTGGGAATCGCTTCCGGAACGCTCAGGCGAAACGGCATGGCGGACGAGGCGAAAGAAATGGGCGAACGTGTGTTTTTGTCGGGGAGCTACGAAGTAGAGTAGGAAAGCGTCACCTTGCTTTATCACTAAAGTAGGTTTACACTAACCCCTCCCCAAACCGTACGTACACCTCTCGATGTATACGGCTCCCCACCATAATATAACTAACTAATTTATTATTGTTCAGGATTATGAATTTTCCTGTGACA
>CAMWVV010000205.1 GCA_947177755.1 uncultured Ruminococcus sp.
TTGTCATAACGTTTGAAATTGTCGTTTTTATACCATTCCAAACGGTTGAAACTATGCCTGAAATCGTTTCAAAAACAGATGTGAAAAAGTCCTTTATAGTTGTCCAGACAGTAGTGATGGTGTTGTAAATTGCCGTCCATATGCTTACAAAGAAGTCTTTAATACTGTTCCATGTAGTCGTGAATGTGTTGCAGATGAGTTCAAGAACTGTTTCGATAGTGGATTTTATAGCGTCCCAGATTCCTGTAAAAATTTCTTTTATACCATTCCAGCAAGTTTCCCGGTTTCCTGTAAAAAGACCAATAAAGAAGTCTACAATTCCCAGTATTACGTCAACTGCAGCACTAAGAATTTCACCGATATATTTGAAAGTGTTTTCAAAAATCGGTGCTAACCAGTTACAAAAAACGTCCCATACA
Organism: uncultured Ruminococcus sp.; assembly: GCA_947177755.1. Classification (GTDB taxonomy): domain Bacteria; phylum Bacillota; class Clostridia; order Oscillospirales; family Ruminococcaceae; genus Ruminococcus. Next base: position 420 of record CAMWVV010000205.1, read on the forward strand.
GCTTTTATGACTTCCGTAATATCGGAAAAACTAAAGCCCAAAGCATTCAGACGGTCAACAATTCCGCTTGTCAGACGTTCAAACGTCGCCTTGATTCCTTCCCATATTGCAGTGATGCTTTTGCGGAAGTCTTCATTAGTGTCCCAGAGGTGCTTAAACGCCGCTGTTAAAACAGCAATCACGGCTACTATGGCTACGACAGGTGCAGAAATCCCCATGGAGTAAATCAGAACGTCGATGGAAGATTTTAGTTTCTCTATTCCACCACCAAAACCACTCATCATTGTGTCAGCCATTTCCTGTGTCAAACCATCACAATTATGAAGCGATTCACTCAATTCGTCTACTTTATCGGGAGCAGTGTTTATCAGTGCAAGCCACGAGGAATAATGATTTTTTCCGAAAATTGCGGATGCTGCTGAAATCTGCTCTTCTTCAGATAAACCGGCGAACGCACTCTGAAGTGATTTTAGTACTTCCTCAAAAGGACGCATTTCTCCTTCTTCTTTAACCATGAGCGTACCATATGCCGAAGTACTATTCTGGCATTCCTGTGTTATGGCATTAACAGTGGTTTGTGCCTTTTCCCGTTTGTTTTCAGCTTTGATGAGTTTTGCCTGTGCCTCCGCCGCCTTAGAACTTCCCTCGCCATGTTGTGCCAGTGCGTCGTTGTATTTGAGTTGTTTTGCTGTCAAATCGGCACTGGCTTCTTCCAGTTGATTTTGTGCATCTATAAGTTTTGCATTCAACTCGCTGTCCTCACTTACATGAAAGCCTAAACCTTTCAAATGTAGTTTCGTCGATTTCTTTTTTTATCGGGTCATATTTGGCTTTCCAGTCGTCGTAATTGTCTTTAGTTTCAGCAGTTTTTCAACGTCTTTAAGCTGAGACTGTGTATTTCTTATGTTCTTGTCAACACCCTCCAAAGCCTTATTAAGCTTAGTGGCATCGCCGTTTATCTCAACGGTTATACCTCTTATTCGGTTTGCCATGCTTTCACCTCACTTTCTGAAATAATATAAATTTTAGGTTGACTTTATCCTAAAATTTGAGTATAATAAATATAGGAGGTGTCTATATGAATATTGATACAAACACTATGATTTCAATTTCAGAAGCCAATCAGAATTTTTCAAAAGTAGCAAGACTTGTTGACCAGTATGGTTCTGCTGTTATTCTGAAAAATAATACTCCACGTTATCTGATAGTTGAATTTGAACAGGCTGACGAAATACAGACGGTGTCTGATGAGGATGTATTGGCAGTTTCAAAAAAAATAATGGAACGAAACCGTACTGTTTATGAGGAACTTGCAAAATGAGAGTTTTAACAAAATCGCAAATCATTCGTTTACACAAGGATTTAATTGCGGAATCCGGTGGCTCTCTTGAAATTCGTGATAACGGCTTACTGGATTCTGCAATTAATGCTCCGTTTCAGTCTTTCGACGGAGTTGAGTTATATCCGAGTGTATTGGAAAAAGCCGCAAGACTTGGCTTCGGACTGATTAAAAATCATCCGTTTGTAGATGGAAATAAGCGAATCGGAACCCATATTATGATTGTATTTCTTGCCCTGAACCATATTGAACTGGTATATGAAGACAAGGAATTAATTGATTTGATTCTGGATATTGCTTCAGGTTCAAAAAATGAAAAGCATCTGTTAAACTGGCTTCAGAATCATATTTAATAAAGTCCTCGATAATTCGGGGATTTTTCTGTTACTAAAATTTATCAAAATCTTCCTGAGTAGGTTTGTACGGATACTTGAAGTCGTCGTTTTCTTTTTCAGTGAACATATCATTCACAAGACCGATGGTCAGCAGATCGAGTTCTGACAGACTCAACCCCAGCTGAACGCATCGGAGCAGAAACAAAGGTGTTGTCATCGGGCGGTCAAGTGGTCTATGTTTTTTTTAGCAACCGCCTGAGTTTCTGTATTGATTCCCCAACGGATTTCTGTAAAGTAGAAAAATCCTTGAAAATGTCACGTCCGAATTTCATTCTGTAAAGACGTGGCACGGTTGCACTCGCCTTGAACGGTACTTCCATGCCATCAACGACAATGTTTCTTTTTAGTCCCATAAAATCACCTCATTATGATGCCTTTGCGGTCGACTTTGCCTGTGTCACTGTGAAATCAGGCATATAAACCTTGTTGTACCAAGAATCATAGGTTGCCTTGTCGGTCTGCTCGCAGGAACGTGCCTTGACAAGACCGTTGTTGAGGGCAGTTGCAGTAAGTGAAAGCGTTTCAGTCCTGACTTCCTTGCTGTCCTCTGTGGAGTATACTATAACTAATAGTGATTTCAACTTACTTATAGTTTGTGTAAATTCAAGTTGAAATGATATATACTGATAGTATATGAATATAACTGTTAGGTGGGCGATAAAAATGGATATGACTTCAATCGGCAGAAATATCAGGCATTTCAGAAATCTTAATAATATGAGACAGGAAGTCCTTGCAGAAAAAACTGATTTGAGTACAAATTATATAAGTATGATAGAACGTGGTGAAAAAATTCCGTCTTTAGCTTCACTTATCAGAATTTCAAATGCTCTTGAAGTCACATCTGATATGCTTCTTTGTGATTTGATTGTAAAGTCATATTGTGTTAAAAATTCGGTTCTGATGGACAGGATTTCCGAACTTTCTGCAAAAGAGCAACAGAAAATTTACGCTGTCATTGAAACAATACTTGAATACTCTGATAAATAGTTCTGACCTTATCCGACATTTTACGTCAGAAGTCTGTTATTTTCCGACAGACTTCTTTTATTTTTTCTGTTGCTATATAACTAAAAGTATGGTATAATAACTATAAGTTATTACAGAAAGGGGGATAATATGAATTACATAGAAAATATTTTCCGAAAAACAGCTGAAGAAGACAATACAACTGTTGAGAATGTACAGAAAGAAATCATTTTTGCTATTGAAACAGCAATGAAAAATACTTCACCTAATAATCTGAAAACTCTGAAATCTATGTCGGCAACAGGTGAAACACCAACTCCGGAAGAATTAATCATATATCTTTGTAATAATATTGTATTTCCAGAATAATAAGTAGTTTTAACTATTGTCAGAAAAGTCACGGCATTATCCCAAGCCTTCGCACGTTTTTCAATAAGTTCCTGAATAGTCATTTTAATTCCTCCTTAAAATT
>CAMWVV010000206.1 GCA_947177755.1 uncultured Ruminococcus sp.
TTCAAGCAGAAGACGGCATACGAGATTGCCTCTTGTCTCGTGGGCTCGTAGATGTCTATAAGAGACACAATATATAGTGCGTGTGTACAGAACATTTTTACATATTGCTTGACTTTTCATTTAAATTATGATATAATCTAATGTGAGCGTTCAGGGTATCAGTCTGAATAATATATTAATAATTAAGAAAATGGAGGATTTGATGTTAAACATATTTCTTGCTGTTCTTATTCCTGCGTTGTGTTTCGGTCTTTCCTTTATAATTGATACGGAAGAGAATTTACCGAAAAAGAGCGGGAAAAAGCGTTCTTCAAAGTCGTCTGAAGAAAAAATATTCCGACGGCATACTTTAATTCTGTTTGCGGCAGAAGTATTGATATTCCTGCTTTTGACGATATTTTCGGAATATTTTATGTTTAATGACGGCGAACACATAAATATTTTTGCTATGTGCATAACTGCTGTACTGCCGTTTTTAGCGGTTTCCGCACCGCATATATTTAAAAATGAAGCAGTCAGGAAATTTCTGAAGAAATCAGCTGTCTGTGTAATGGTTATTTTTATAGCTGAGGTTGCGGTATTCAACGCAAAAAGTTTTACAGATTCGTCTGTTGATTTTACATTTACAGCCGAAGATATTACCGTGCTGAACAATGCGGAAATAACCGATGGTGAGATTAATATAACAGGAAATGCAGAGGTAGAGATTACAAATGTACCCGACGGCACTAATGCACTTATTGTTGATATAAGGCAGGTGCAGGATAAAAACAGTCTGCCGTTTAATGTATCTCTTGCAATGAAAGACGGAAATTTCAGTCAGACATATATAACTGTACAGTCAAAGAGTACAAGAGCATATGATGAGGGACTTGACTTTTCTTTCCATCCATATAAAAGTATAATTTCACTGAAAATGTCATTAAGCAATATTTCAAACCCTGTTACCATAAAAAATATACGTGCAACAGGAGCTTTGCCCTTTGCATTTTCAATGATAAGATTTTTTGTATTACTTGCAGTTGCCTTATTTGTTGTGGCAATAAAAGTATTCAGACTGTATAAAATAAAATTTAGTTTCAGAAAACGCTCACATATTATAATTGCTGAAATTATGGCGCTTGTCTGTGCATTGAGTACACTGGTATTTTTCCCGCCTGAACAGGAACCTGTTGAAGATATAGAAAGTGCTGGCTCAATGTTAGTCGACCCGTATGCCATGACTTTTGATGCATTCAGGAAACATCAGGTTTATCTTGATTTTGAAGCGGAAGCAGGACTTGAAGATATTGAAAATGTGTATGAATCAACACAGCGTGTTGAATCAGGTCTTTTCTATCTGTGGGACTATGCATATTATAATGGTCGTTACTATTGTTATTTCGGCGTTGCTCCTGTTATTACGTTCTATTTCCCTTATTACTGGATTACAGGAAAACTTCCCACACTGCCTATGGCAAATACATTTTTTGTATTTTTAGCGGTGTTCTTCTTCTGTCAGGCACTGCTTTCAACTGTAAAGCTTCTTGCTCCGAGACCAAATATGCTTTTGCTTTTGGGTGCAATGCCGGCAGGTATGTGCTGTCTGGAAGTATTTTATATGCTTAACTGGGGAGATAAGTATTCTTTGCCGATTGCAACTGGACTTTGTTATCTGTCTCTCAGTATATGGCTTGGCACGAAAGCTTGCAGTATGAAAAAACATATTCACAGATTTGTTGCACTGGCACTCGGCGGAACGTTCCTCGCATTCTGTGTTGCTTCACGTCCCGGAATGGCTCTTGGTTCGGCAATTCTTATCCCGTTCTTTATGGGTATTATTCTGAATAAAAAAGAAAAGTTTTCATATCGTATCACACAGGCTTGCTGTTTTGTTGTTCCGCTTTTAATCGGCGGTTGTATGATTATGTGGTACAATAATGCACGTTTTGGCTCGCCTTTTGATTTCGGTGCTGCCTATCAGCTGACTGTAAGCGATATACACGCCAATCATATATCTTTTGCGGGATTCTTTGGTATGCTGTATCATTATGTTCTTCCTCTTCTCAACAAGAGAGCCTCTTTTCCGTTCTTTGAACCACTGGTTTTCAACACCAATAACTATGGTTCATATGCCTTTACGGACGACGGAATAGGTGCGTTGGCTTTTCCGCTGGTATTAGTGGGTATGCTTATGCTTCCCTTTGCGGTTCAGCGAAAAGGAAAACGCTTTGCATATGATGTGACAAAGTTTCAGAGAAATGCGGTTTTTGCAGTCTGCTGTTTTGTTCCGCTGTTTATCGCCTGGCAGAACTTCTGCCTTGGTGGTATAACAATGCGTTATGTTATTGATATAATGCCACTGTTTACAATAATATCAGTAGTTGCCGTTCTGAGAAGTACGGTAAAACCATCAAAAAACAAATACCGCTATATTATCGCAGGTATTGCGGAAATGTCTACTTTCTGTATGATCTGGCTTGTTGCTATGGAACGTTCAAACGGAAACCTTGGAAGACGTTGCCCGAATCTTTACGATATTGCGGAAAATTTAATTATATTCTGGCAGTAAACGCCACGAAAGGAATGTGCTATGAAAAAAGTTATTATTATCGGTGCAGGACCTGCTGGTCTTACAGCAGCCTATGAACTTCTCAAGGACAAGTCCAATGAATATGATGTGACTGTCCTTGAGGAAACAAATGCTATCGGCGGTATCTCAAAGACCGTTAATTACAAGGGAAACCGTATGGATATGGGCGGTCACCGTTTTTTCTCAAAGATTCCCGAAGTAAATCAGTGGTGGAGCAATATGCTTCCCATGCAGGGAACACCGTCTTATGACGATATTCTTCTTAAGAGAAAAACACGTGTGAAAAAGGGTGGTCCGAATCCCGAAAAGTCAGACCGTGTAATGCTTACAAGACGCAGGGTTTCACGTATTCTGTTCAACTCAAAATTCTATGACTATCCTGTTTCCCTCAAGCCTGAAACTATCAAGAATTTCGGATTTTTAACCACTATGAAGGTTGGTTTCAGCTATCTTTCCGCTGTACTTCATAAGCGTCCCGAAGATAATCTTGAAAACTTCTATATCAACTGTTTCGGTAAAGAACTTTATTCAATGTTTTTCGAGTACTATACCGAAAATCTTTGGGGCAGACACCCGAGCGAAATTGACGCTTCATGGGGCGCTCAGCGTACAAAAGGACTTTCAATCGTCGGCATTATAAAGGACTTTTTCGGAAAGATTTTCAAGGTAAAGAATCGTAAGGTAAACACTTCTCTTATTGAAGAATTTAAGTATCCTAAACTTGGTCCCGGACAGCTCTGGGAAGTTACTGCTGACGAAATCAGAAAACTCGGCGGTACAATTATAATGAATGCAGGAGTCAAGAAAATTCACAAGAACAGTGATAATATTCTTACAGGCGTAACCTATATCAAGGACGGCGAAGAAATTCAGCTTGACGGTGATTATATTATTTCTTCAATGCCTGTAAAGGATTTGGTTGCTGGTATGAACGACGTTCCCGCAGAACCTGCAAGAATCGCTGCCGGACTGCCTTACCGTGATTATATGACGC
>CAMWVV010000207.1 GCA_947177755.1 uncultured Ruminococcus sp.
TTAAAGCCATAATTATTCTTCCTTACTTCCTGTAGACTACTTTTTGGAAGAACCATGAAATGTATCCTGATGTGGAAAAAATTATTTTGGTCATGGATAATCTGAACACTCACAAACCTGCATCTCTCTATAAAAAATATCCTCCTCAGGAAGCAGGACGTATTCTGAAAAAGCTTGAAATTCATTATACGCCTAAACACGGCAGCTGGCTTAATATTGCCGAAATCGAACTTAATGTAATGACTGAACAATGCCTTTCACGCAGACTGGATAATATGAATCTCCTGCATTCCGAACTGTCAGCATGGGAACTTGAACGCAATAATAATCACTCTGTGGTTGATTGGCAGTTTACTTCTTATAATGCCAGAATCAAGCTCGCCTCTCTTTATCCTTCTTTAGATTAAATTTCATTGTGTCAATGCACTAGTATAATAAAAAAAGAGAATAAGTATATCGTTGGAAAACTAAATAATAAAGTAATTACACCAATAACATTGTTGATTTATTTATATAATTTTATTTATAAATAATTAATTTACAATTAAAAACCGCACATATTGTATTCCTCAAACGTCATATATAGTGAAACCGCCTGAAAGGCATAAAAAGCAATCACATATGAATACAATCAAGGAGGAACTTATATGAAAGTCAAAAAGATTCTTACCGCTGTCATGTGTCTTTGTATGACAGCACAGATGTCCGGTTACATACAGCCAGCCATTAAAGCAAATGCAAATGGTAATGTTGTTGTGGAACAGCCCGTGAAAACTGAAATTTATGATATTTTCCAGTACAAGAACTTAGGAAACTATATTGAAATCGTCGCTACTTCCAGTATGGCAAAGGGTGTAATTGAAGTACCTGCTGAAATAGATGGTCTGCCCGTAAAGTCAGCTGGTGAACACGCTTTTGCAGGAAATCAAAACATAACTGAGATTAAACTTCCTGACACCCTCACTTCTATCGGAAAAGGTGCTTTTCAGGGTGATACCAAACTTCAAGAAGTAAACATTCCGGAGGGCGTAACAGCGATTAAAGACGAAACGTTCCTTAACTGTACGTCCCTTATGAAAGTAAATTTTCCGAAAAGTTTACAGAGTATAGGTGTCAGAGCATTCTATAACTGCGACCTGCGTTATAATCAGGGGGTAATACTTCTTTCCGACAATATCAGTAAAATAGGGGCGCAGGCTTTTGAAAACTGCAAATACTTACGTGGTGTCAGATTTCCGAAAAGTCTGACAGTTCTTGAAGAGGGTGTTTTCTATGGCTGTGAAAATCTGCTTACGCTTACTATTCCTGAAACCATTGAAAAGATTTCCGCACGTTCTCTGCCGTCTGGAATAAAATCATTTACAGTTGAAAATCCCGACTGTGAAATTGACCGTTTCGCTGTCATGGGTGATACATCAAATATAAGAATCACAGCAGAGGAAAACAGCAAGGTTCAGGCACAGGCGGAGGAATACGGCTATACATTTGAAGCGTTTCCTCTTCCTGTTGTGGTTGAGGGCGACGCTAACGGTGACGGTCATTTCGGCATAGCAGATGCTATCACTCTCCAGAACTGGCTCATGGGCAACGGTACTATTGAAAACTGGCAGGCTGTTGACTTCACAGGTGACGGCGTTATTGACGTTTTTGACCTTTGTGCTATGAAACAGGCTCTTGTGGAAAATCATCAATTTATTATTCCTCCTGGTCTTGACATTGACGATGCTGTATGCCTTACCGCAGAATTGCAGTCTGAAGAAGTCGAGGGAAAAGAAGCAGACGAAGCGTTTGTAAACGGTCAGACAAGTTTTGCCCTTGAACTTTTCAAGAATACCATCAAGGAAAATGAAAACGTCCTTGTATCGCCTTATTCCGTGGTTCAGGCTCTCGCTATGACAGGAAACGGTGCGGACGGTATCACAAAAGAGGAAATGGAAAACGTTATCGGCGGTGGTATTGATTTTGACGAACTCAATAAATATCTCTATACTCAAAGAACAGGTCAGCCGAACAACGAAAAATGCAAGCTTCTTACCGCAAATTCTGTGTGGACACGTGACGATGAAGCTCGTATACAGGTAAGTTCCGAATTTTTACAGAAAGTCGTTGACTACTACAGTGCAGAAGTATTTAAAGCACCTTTTGACGATACTACAGTTGCTGATATTAACAGCTGGGTTGACACAAACACTGACCACATGATTCCTGAAATCATTAATGAATTATCAGATAGCGATGTTATGGCTCTTATAAATGCAGTGACTTTTGACGCAAAATGGCAGAGTCCTTATTTTAAGGAAGATGTATGGAAACGTGATTTTACAAATTATAACGGTACTGTTCAGCAGGCAGATATGATGTTCTCTAACGAATATTATTATCTTGAGGACGAAAATGCAACAGGTTTCTATAAATACTATCAGGGCAGACGTTATGCCTTTGCGGCACTTCTCCCGAACGAAGATATTAATGTTGTTGACTATGTAAACAGTCTTACTCCTGAATCACTCCACAATATACTTGCTAATCCGCAGGAAGATTATATAAGTGCAGGTCTGCCGAAGTTCAGCTATGACTATGGCACGGAACTTTCAAAAGTGCTTTGTGATATGGGTATGCCGAGTGCGTTCGTCGATAATGCTGACTTTTCAAAGCTTGCACAGACCGCAACAGGAATGTTATTTATTGACAGAGTTATTCATAAGACACATATTGATGTATTTGAAGAAGGTACAAGAGCAGCGGCAGTTACAGGAGTATTTATGAATGATGCGGCGTGTCCTGCTCCTCCTGAAAAGGAAGTAATCCTTGACAGACCTTTTGTTTACTGCATCGTTGATACTGAAACTTCACTCCCTGTATTCATGGGTACTCTTATGAATCTTGAATAAATTTTTTAATGCTCACTTTGCATCATATTTCAACTGCCGATATCTGCACATTAGCGGCACAGAAGTATGCTGTTTGTGATAAATTTTTGGGGGTCTCCTATGGGGACAAATTATCAGAAAACCGTATCTTATCAGATACGGTTTTTTGTGTTGACTTTATTTATAAATATTCGGCAATATTTATTATCTTTTTGTTTTGCTTTACGGCATATTGTACGGTTTTGTATGCACCTCCACTGTTGTGCTGAATACAGCAGACAACAAGGTCTGAGCGGTCAATCATACTTCTGTTGCATATCTGAATTGCCGATTTATAGTATGCCTTTGAAGATTCTTCGCATATTTCAACCTCGTTGTAACAACATTCAAAATTCTGTCTGTGGTCACGGTAGGCGGCTTTCATGTACGGCAAAACAAGCACCGTATAACTGTTGTGGTGACCATATGTAACTCTGCTTATTACAGAAGATACAAGCCAGTCAAATTCACCGTTTCGTCCCACAAGAAATTTTACATAATCATTGTTTTCTATTATATTTCGGACAACATCAATCAGTCTTTTTTCAGTTTCGTCGAAATTATCAATTTCTCTGTGACCAAAAAAACTTACAGTATAAACATTCATATTACATTTCCCCGAACTTTTTTATATTATCATAGCACATAATAATAT
>CAMWVV010000208.1 GCA_947177755.1 uncultured Ruminococcus sp.
TACTTATACTATAGGAGGTGAAAATATGGAGGATTCACAGATTATTGATTTGTATTTTACAAGAAATCAGCAGGCTTTACTTGAATCACAATCAAAATACGACACATACTGCAATGCAGTTGCAAGAAATATTCTGAGTGATGTCCGTGATATTGAAGAATCTGTTAATCAGACGTGGTTTGAGGCATGGAGAAGTATACCGCCTAAAAAGCCTGATATTCTTTCAGCCTTTCTCGGCGGTATAACAAGAAATATCTGTCTTAATATTTTGCGTAGCAATTCAGCACAAAAACGCCATACGGATTTTGTTGAATCTTACAACGAGCTTTCAGAAATAGTAGGTACAGAAAGTATTGAGGATGAAATTTTCACAAAACAGCTTGCGGAGTCCATAAATAAATTTATTGGAGAACTGCCCGAAGTTCAAAGAAAAGTATTTGTCTGCCGATACTGGTATTTTGACAGTATAGAGGAAATAAGCGAGAATTTTGGATTTACCAAAAGTAAAGTAAAATCAATACTTTACAGATTACGAAAAAATCTGCAAAAGCATCTTAAACAGGGGGAATTTTTATGAAAACAGACAAGTTAATTGATGCAATTGGTATGATTGAGGAAAAATACGTGGCTGATGCACATAAACCTTGTGTGAAAATCAGTCACAGGAGAGTAAAAGGCTTTGCAATTGCCGCAGCTGCTTTACTTTGCATTGCTGTTCCGCTTCCTGCGATGACGGTATTCGGTTCTGATACAGCATACAACCTGCTTTACATGGCATCACCCGCAATTGCACAGACTTTCAAGCCGATTCAGAAATCGTGCGAGGATAAAAATATCCGCATGGAAGTTATTTCCGCAAGCATTGAGGACAACAAGGCAAGTTTTTATATCTCGATACAGGGCAATAAGCTTGACAAAACTGTTGACCTTGACGACAGTTACCACATAAACTGCCCGTTTGACAGCGTGGGACACGTCAGCTTTTCGGAGTTTGACGAAAATACGAATACGGCATATTTTATGGTGAATATTGAGACAATGAACGGAGAAAAAATCCCGAAAGGCAAAGTGACTTTTTCAGTCAGGGAACTTATTTTTGATAAGCATGTGTTTGAGGGTGCTATTTACGGTATAGACCTTTCAGAAGTGCCGGAAAATCCGCCGACAATGAAAGAGATAAATTACAGAGGTCATTCCTCGAAATATGAGACAGATATAAGCAATTACAGCTATCTTATTCCGAATGCTGAACCATTGGCAGTGCCGGTTGACGGCGTTTCTGTTACGGGTATCGGCTATATTGACGGCAAGCTCCACATTCAGACGTACTATGAGGATATTTTAAAAAATGATAATCACGGTCACGTTTATCTTGTGGACGAAAATGGAAACCGTTTCAATGATGACGATGATTATGTGGATGTTTCGTTCTGGGACGATGAGGGAAAAGGCAGTTACGACGAAAAAATATTTTCAATTGATTATAATGAACTTGAAAATTATTCACTTATGGGTAATTTCTATACATCAAACGGCTATGAATCGGGCGACTGGGAAGTTACTTTTAAGATGAAGTAAAACAAAATCCTGCTTTACATCAGGAATTATAACAAAAAGAGAAAGGTTGTGTAACCGTTTGGTTACGCAACCTTTCATTCAAATCTTAAAAACTTCTTTATGTGCGTCGCACTTTATACAGTAGTTTTTGTATGTGGAATTACTTTTCTTTAATGGTAATAGGAAGTGTAACATCTGCTTCAAAAACATCTCCGTCAATGATTATTTCAAATCTTCCTCCGCAGGCTTCCGTGAAACTTTTTGCTATTGAAAGTCCGAGACCGCTTCCTTCAGTTGTACGTGATTCGTCGCCCCTTGTGAAACGCTCCGTAATTTCTTCAGGAGTGAATTTTATTTCGTATGATGAGATATTTTTTACTGTAATTACAGCGTTTCCGTTTTCTTTTTTAAGAGTAAGATAAATTCTTGTACTTTCAAGCGAATACTTAAGTGCGTTGTCAATAATGTTCTGTAAAACCCTGTAAAGCTTTTTGCCGTCTGCGTAAACGGGTGCGGTTTCGGCTGAAACAGTCTTGCGTATTTCCCTGCCTGATTTTTCTATTCTGTCGGACATATCACCTAAAACCTGCTCAACAAGAATTACAGCATCAATCATTTCAAAATTAATATCGGTACGGCTTGTGGCTTTTGCTATGTCGAAAACGTCCGCAACGATTTCACGCAGTCTTTCGGATTTCTGCTCAAGAATCTTTACATAGTCTCTTGCAACGGGGGAGAGTTCCTCCATAGAAAGAAGATTGATATAACTGATAATTGAGGTGAGGGGAGTTTTAAGGTCGTGGGAAACGTTTGTAACAAGGTCTATCTTCATTCTTTCAGACTGTAAACGCTTGTCAACGGCTGTCTGAATACCGTCGGAAATGTTATTAAGTTTTTCGGTCATGGTGTAAGTCGGTAAACTCATATGCACTTCTTTTGCGGAATAGTCACCGCCGTAAATGTCATTGATGTGTTTTGAAAGTTCAGTAATGGCGTTGATGTCTTTCAGACTGAAATATATATATACGACTGCTATAATAACCCACACTATAGAAGGCTCTGCATTCAGTGACATCATAAACAGTGTGACAAGAATAAATAATCCGACCTTGATTAAAAATCTTCTTACAAAAATTTTATTATCTTTCATGTCTTTATCAAACGCCATATCTTTGAGGAATTTTAGATTTGATTTTGTTTTTCTGTAAATCCTGCCGAAAATCTTTTTTATAAATCTGTCCCATATTTTATAGCAGAGAGTTGTTTTCAATAAACTACGGCATTTCAGACGGTTTATTATAGTATTCACAAAAAGTACTTCAAATGCAAGAGCTGCTGTCCATGCTGTTATATATAAAGATGTTACAATTAACTGATAGTTTTCAGAGTATCTTTTCATGAAGTTGATAAAACTGCTGAAAGCGTCAAGGCTGAAAACAAACGCACCGGCAAAAAGTGCTCCTGTTGCTATTACAGCTTCTGCCCATATTTTGTCCGTACTGTTCATTACAAACTTTTTCTTCTTGACATCATAACCGCTTGTTACAATAAAGAAAAGTATTAAAATTGCAGACAGTGCAAGAAACGGCAAAGCAGCAAGCAGAAAACGGGTCATAATTTCGTCAGCCCTGCTTATATCGTTTATATACTGTTTATACAACACCAGTAAATTTTCAGACGGAGTTATGCATATTTTCAGTGGAACTTCATTTCCATACTGTGTAGAGTGGTTTTTGACTTTTACCCATTCATTGTTTTCCTTGTCGTAGAGAATATAGGAATTTTCATCATATTCAAGCAGATTGTCAGGAATTTCGGGAATATTAATTTTTTCTGAAGTTATTTCAAAAACTTCAGCGTTTGGAACATTTGGCTGGACTGTCTGGACATATCGACCGTATTCGTCGTAATAGCCTTCTTCACGTATCTCTGAATAGTATTCGTTGTAATCTCCGTCATAACGGTATACC
>CAMWVV010000209.1 GCA_947177755.1 uncultured Ruminococcus sp.
TTCTAGCCTCCATGTTTCTCTGAAATTTATTTTTTTTTGTATAATTGTTTTAAATAATAATTTTAAATATATATTATAATCCTGATAGGAAGTTTCCTATCAGGATTTTTTATTTCAGGAGGAATTAAAATGGAAGAAGAAAAGCAATACTGCGACTATTGCGGTTGTGTTCTTGAAGAAGATGACGGCACATGGGTCGGAGAGGACTTACTCTGTCAGGACTGCGTTGACGAACGCTGTGTAACCTGTGACCACTGTGAAGAAGTCGTATGGACAGAGGACTGTGTGGACGATGAAAACATTGTGCTTTGTCATGAATGCTTTGACAATCACTATTGCAGATGTGAAAGCTGTAACAGAATCATTCACAACAACTACACCAACTGGCACAACGACAATCCTTATTGTGAAAACTGCTTCGATGATTTTGAGGACGAAATTGAGGAGTACAGTTATAAGCCTGAACCGGTTTTCTATGGTGACGGCTATCTTTATTTCGGCTTGGAGCTTGAAGTTGACAACGGCGGTAAGGACGGCGAAAACGCTTATACTATCAAAGATATAGCCAATGTCCACAACGACCATGTCTATATCAAGTCAGACGGAAGCCTTGATGACGGCTTTGAAATCGTCAGTCACCCGATGTCACTTGATTACCATATGAAAACAATGGACTGGGAAAGCGTTCTTCATGAAGCAGTCGGAATGGGTTACAAGTCACATGATACAAGCACCTGCGGACTACATATCCATGTCAATCGTGATGCTTTTGGTGCAAATCAATTGGAACAGGAAGAAGTAATCAGTCGTATTCTGTTCTTTGTGGAAAAGCACTGGAATGAGGTTTTCAGATTCAGCAGACGCACGGAAAGCAATATGAATCGTTGGAGCTGTCGTCTTGGTATGGAGAAGTCAGGCAGGGAAATTCTTGACAAGGCGAAAGACTGCGGAAATCGTTATGTTGCTGTAAACCTCAGAAACTATTCTACAGTTGAGTTCAGACTTTTCAGAGGAACTCTCAGATATAACACATTTATAGCCACTTTGCAGTTTGTAAGCGAAATTTGCAGGGTGGCTTTAACTATGTCTGAGGAAGAAATCGACGGAATGAGCTGGAGCGAGTTTGTACGTTCAGTCAGATATGATGAACTGATTCAGTATCTCAAAGAACGCCGACTTTACATCAACGAGGAAATTTTTACAGAGGAGGAAGTCTGAAATGTGTGCATTATTCGGCTGGCTTGATTACAAGCACGGTATATCGCAAAAAGTCCTGAAAAAACTTACTCAGGAACTTGCAAATGCTGCTGAGGAACGTGGCACAGATGCGGCAGGAATTTCATACATCAAAAACGGTAAGGTGACAATTTTTAAACGTCCGAAACCAGCCCATAAAATCCGTTTTAACGCTCCAGACGGCACAACAGCAATTATAGGACACACTCGCCTGACAACTCAGGGTAATCAGAAATTCAATCAGAACAATCACCCATTTTATGGTCATGCAGACAAGGATTTTGCATTTGCTCACAACGGCGTACTGTACAATGATGCGGAGCTTCGCAAAGAAAAAAATCTGTCTGAAACTCACATTGAAACGGACAGTTATGTTGCAGTACAGCTTATCGAACAGCAGAAAAAACTGGATTTTGACAGTCTGAAAAACAAGGCTGAAACTGTACAGGGGAGTTTTAATTTCACCATTCTTGATGAGGATAATTCGCTGTATATCGTCAAAGGTTCAAATCCTATGTATTTGCTACACTTTGAAAAGTTAGGATTGTATGTTTATGCTTCAACAGAATCAATCATGACAAACGCACTGAAAAAAGTCGGTATTCAGAACATTCCATACACCATAATAAAGACGGTTCACGGCGATATTCTTAAAATCGACAGCAATGGAAATATTTCACACTCTGAATTTTATGAAAGCGATAACTTCTTTAATCCATATACATATCGTAACAGTTATGATTGGTTAGATTATTCAGAAGATAATGACTATATCACTGACTTGCTTATGGTGTGTGGTCTTTATGGAGTGGACAGCGAAGATGTGAAACTGTTGCTTGAATATGGCTATACAGCTTATTCGAGGAAACTATAAATGCCATAAAGCTGGAAATGTGAGAGGAGGTGAACATCATAAAAACTGAAACAAAAGTAATCAAGAGCAAGGCACTCTTTTCAGACGACGGACAGCATCGCTTGTTACTTCATAAGGAGTGGGATAAAAGCAAAAAAACAGCTATGATAATCATGATAAATCCAAATACTGCTGACACTCTCAACATGGATTTGACAACAATGCTTGTAATCAATAATCTGAATGAACTGGGATTCGGTTGTGTGAACATTGTCAATCTGTACAGCAAAATAATGCCTAAATTAAGCCTTAGATTCAATTCAGATGATGACTTGATTGACAAGGAAACAGACACAATTATTGAACAGTATGCGGCAATGAGTGATGCAATAATTATTGCATGGGGCAGTGTCGGAAACAACAGTCAAAGAGTTCGTGAACGTCAGAA
Source organism: uncultured Ruminococcus sp. (assembly GCA_947177755.1). Lineage (GTDB taxonomy): Bacteria > Bacillota > Clostridia > Oscillospirales > Ruminococcaceae > Ruminococcus. The sequence continues at coordinate 2,538 of CAMWVV010000209.1, forward strand.
AGATATTTTTGAACTGCTTAAACCGTATGCGAACAAGCTGTATCAAATCGGAGAAGAAGGTTATCACCCCTTGACACCTAAAATCCGCACAGAATGGACTCTTGAACCTTATAATTTTAACACGGAGGTAAACAAAAATGATGAAAATAACAAATCTGAATGAAATTCAGAACATTCCAAACTCTGCTTTGAAAGCTCATATTGAGCAGAAAGTGCAGGGTTGGATTGATGAATATGGCATTGAAAGTCTTGACGAAATCGGTTGTTTTGTCATTCTTAACACAGACGAAAAAGACTGTTTTGATGAATCCGAAATGGAATTTACAGAAACTCTTAATCTTGAAAATGAAGCGTATCTTCATGGTGTAAAAATTCTTGGTGACTGTTACGGTGAAGATGTTTTCTTACCCATCGAGGTGGAAAAATGCTGAAAATACCAAAGGTCGCTCTTTATGCAAGATTTTCAAGCGATAATCAGCGTAGTGAGTCAATCGATGCACAGGTCAGAGCAATGAGCAACTTTTGCAAGCAGAATCACTGGCAGATAGTTGCAACTTATACAGATGAAGCACGTTCTGCAACAACCGACAACAGACCACAATTTCAGCAGATGATAAGCGACAGCAGTAAAGGCATTTTTGAAATAGTTCTTGTACACAAATTAGACAGATTTTCAAGAGACAGATATGACAGTGCTATCTACAAAAAACGACTGAAAAAGAACAATGTCAGACTTTGTAGTGTTCTTGAACGTATGGACGATAGTCCTGAAAGCATTATGATGGAAAGTGTTCTTGAAGGTATGGCTGAGTATTACTCAAAGAATCTTTCAAGAGAAGTAATGAAAGGCATGAACGAAACAGCCCTCCAGTGCAAACACACTGGAGGCTGTACGCCTCTTGGGTACGATTTGGACGAGAATAAACACCTGATATAGCTATCCTATTTTAAAACAGAACACTAAGAATATCGAAAAATATA
>CAMWVV010000210.1 GCA_947177755.1 uncultured Ruminococcus sp.
TAAAACAATTATATCATTTCTGGAATATATTGTCAAGAAAATAAAAAATATATCTTGACAAATTAAAAAATACGTGATAAAATATATAACAAGTGATTTATATAAATTTAAGTTAAATATATGACTTATACTGATTTGATATAAATCAGGAAAGGTGAATTAAATGACAAAGTTTGAAATTGGTCAGGAAGTTGAAACGGAGTTCGGCGGAAAAGCTAAAATTTTAGATGTTATTGGTAGCGGCAGACAAAGCACTGTTTATCTTGTTGAGTATAACAGTATGAAAATGGCATTGAAATGGTATGACCCTGACAAAGTTAAAAATCCTGATAAGATGTATGAAAATATAAGAAGAAATATAAAGGACGGCGAACCAAACAATAAATTTCTTTGGTGCAAATATATGACCAAAGCGGACAGGGAAAACGGTACTTTCGGTTACTTTATGGAACTTAAACCCGACAGTTTTGAATATTTTGCCGATGTAATGAAAGGTTACAAGCTTGTTCACGACAAAAGCACGGGACGCATGACAAAGAAATTCGTAAAATTTGCAAGTCTTAATGCTATGCTGACGGCAGTTATTAATATTGTAAACGCATTCCGTCAGCTTCATAAGGTGGGAAAAAGTTATCATGCACTGAGTGACGGAGGATTTTTTATAAACACGGACACGGGTGCTGTCCTTATGAGTGACTGCGACACTATTGCACCGCACGGAACAGATTTGGGCATAAAAATTAGACCTTCATATAAAGCTCCTGAAGTGCTTGAAGGAAGTCTGCCCGATGAAAATTCTGATATGTACACTCTTGCGGTTGTACTTTTTAAAGTGCTTTTCAGAGGTGACCCTATGGAAGGAAAGAAAGTTGTTATGGACGTTTGTCTGAATGAGCAGGAACTTGCGGAACATTATGGCAGAAAGGCGGTTTTTGTATACGACCCCGACGACGTTTCAAACCGTCCTTTAAGATGTATTCATGACAATGTGATAAAGTTCTGGGGTGAATATCCCGAATATATAAAAGAGGCTTTTGTGCGTTCTTTCACGGTCGGCAAAAAAGAACCTGAAAAGCGTGTTTCAGCTGAAGAATGGCAGAATCTGTTTATTCGTCTGCGTTCGGAAATACTTTCATGTGTGTGCGGAAGAAGTAATTTTGTTTCCATGCACGGCAAACCGAAAGACAAGATTTTTAAATGTCCGAAATGCAGTATGGAATATGCCACGATAGGATTCAGCAACCGTATTTTCCGTATGCCTCTTTACATAGGCTGTAAGCTTTTTGAATGTGATATAAATCCTTATGCGGACGATTTTCTGAGTGTTGCAGGCGAACTTGTTGAAAACAAGCTCCGCCCAGGGCTGATTGGTATAAAGAACTGTTCCGACAGAAAGTGGAGTGTGAAAATGCCTGACGGATTTTTCCATGATGTAGCTGCCGGAAAAGGTTTTCCCGTATGGCAGGGACTTGAAATTGATTTTGGCAGAGTTCAGGCAAAATTTTAAGCGGAAAGGAGAAGGATTTTTATATGTTCAGAGGTTTCAGCCGTTCTGTTATCGGTGCAAGCCACGTTAAAAAAGGGATTGTTTGTCAGGACAGTTCCGATTATAAAACCGGAAACGGCTATGCTGTTTCGGTTGTTGCCGACGGTCACGGCAGTAAAAAGCATTTCAGGAGCCATATAGGTTCTCGTGCAGCCGTTGAGTCTGCCATTGAAACAATAGAAAAATTTTATGAAGATAAGGAAAGATTTGAAAGTGAACTGACCGAAAATCATGAAATGATAATACATAATATTGAAAAGCAGATTATTGCGGTGTGGCACAATAAAATTATGGAACATTTTGCGGAAAATCCCGTCACAGATGAGGAAAAAAAGCCTTTTACGGAAGAGGAATTTAATAAAATTGCCGTTGAGTCATATTACGGGACTACTCTTGTTGTGGCAGTTGCAGGTGAAAATTTTACTTTCGGTTTTCAGATTGGCGACGGCAGTCTTGTTGCGGTTTTTGACGACGGTGAAACAGCCATGCTTATGGATTATGAAGAATCAAATCCCGCAAATATAACTGCTTCCATATGCAGCAGAAATTCTGCGTCAATGTTCAGCAGATTTTTTGTGGACAACAAAAAAGTTATTGCGGTTTTCGTTTCAACCGACGGACTTTATACGTCTTTCGGAAAGGACAGTGATTTTCTTGATTATCATACTATAATAGCCAGTCAGCTTTATGATATTGATATATTTGAAACATCGGTAGTAAAGAATATTACCAAAAGAACACATTTCGGTACAGAAGATGATATATCACTTTCGTGTATTTACAACAGTGAACTTGCTGAAGAAAAAAATCTGGTTTTAAAAGAAAAGGTTGCGGAAAACAGAAAAAAAGCCCTGAAATAATCAGACAATATACAGGTGATTCTGCTGTATTTTGAAAGGAGGATTTTGTGGATATTATGAAACTTCGTCCCGTAGGAAAAGACTATATGTGGGGAGGAACAAAACTGAAAAAGCAATACAACAAGGATATAGGAATGAAAAGTATTGCTGAAACGTGGGAATGTTCTGTCCACCCCGACGGTTCAAGCAAAGTTGTAAGCGGAGAACATAAGGGCAGTAATCTTGATTTGATTATAGCCGAACACCCCGAATATCTCGGAAAAAACAACAAAGACGGTTTTCCTGTTCTTATAAAGTTCATTGACGCAGGAAAAGATTTGTCCGTGCAGGTTCACCCCGATGACAGATATGCACATATCCACGAACATCAGAACGGAAAAACTGAAATGTGGTATGTCATGGAAGCGGAGGAAAATACATCTCTGATTTACGGATTTGAAAACAGAATTTCAGAATCAGTTGTCCGCAAAGCTGTTTACGAGGGAAAAATTACTGAATATCTTCATTATGAGGAAGTACACAAAGGCGATGTTTTCTATATACCCGCCGGAACGGTTCACGCTATCGGTAAAGGTGCGGTAATTGCGGAAATACAGCAAAATTCCAATGTTACTTACCGTGTATATGATTATGACAGAACCGACGAAAACGGAAATAAACGTGAACTGCATATGGAAAAGGCACTTGATGTCATGAGGCTTGAACCTGTGCGGAAAATAAATTCATATGATGATTATTTTGAATGTTCCGATTATTCCGCAAAAACACTCTGTTCGTGCCGTTATTTTACTACCGAAAAAGTAAACATAAAAAAATCATACGATTTTGAAGTTTCGGAGGACAGTTTTCAGATTATTCTTTGTATTGAGGGAAGCGGAACTATAAAAAACAAGGACGACAAAGTTTCAATGATAAAAGGCGACTGTATTTTTTTTCCTGCGAATATAGGCAGAATTGAAGTAAACGGCAGTACCGAATTTCTTAAAGTAAAATGCTGAAAAAACGACTGTAAAGTGAATGTTGCTTTGCAGTCTTATTTTTGTATTATAAATTGACTTTTATAAAATAATATGA
>CAMWVV010000211.1 GCA_947177755.1 uncultured Ruminococcus sp.
CCTTGTTTTGCCTGTATATAGCCAAAAAGCAACGGGGACGATAAATTTTTATCCTCCCTCAAAAATTTATATAAGAACTTTTCGGGCAGTATGAGTTTCAAGGTCGGCGAGCCTTGTCGGTACTGGTATATGACTTTCTTTCCCGACAAGTTTAATTGTGATGTCTGTTGCGGTATCAAGAGAAATAAAGTTGCCTGCGGACACAAAAACAGGTCTTACACCCGTATGTGTTCTCAGGGTTCTGCCATACACTTCACCGTTGCAGACTATATCCGTAAAACTTCCAGCCTGTAAATCGGGTTCGGCATAGTCAAGCCCCTCACGTACACGGTAATAGCTTTTGGCAACGCCTACAGTAGCTTTTTTCAGATAAAATGAGGCGTGTGTGGCAATTCCCATATGACGAGGGTGCAGAAAACCGTTTCCGTCGAACATGAACAGGTCGGGACTTATATTTAACTTCTTAACGGTTTCAAGCACTAACGGCAGTTCACGGAAAGCAAGAAAACCTGCAATGTACGGGACTTCTATCTTTCCGCTGTACTGCTGCTTTTCAAGTACTTCATGTGTCATAAAGTCAATCACCACTATGCAACAGACTGCATATTCCTGACCGTCTTTTATCCAGTACGCCAAGTCCACGCCTGCAACGGTCTTTATATCATAAATATCAAAACTGTCCTCAAGAGATATTTTTTCTTTTAAAGAGTTCTGAACATCAAGAAATTCCTGCTCATTCATGTCAATCACTCCTTTTGTTTCCGTCATTGTCAAAACGTGTAATTTTATATATTGTACCGTCCTTTTTGTATTCAGCCACTTCTTTTAATACGCCGTTTTTGTACCACTGGTAATGATTTGCATAATGTTTACTGTTTTTTGTCAGATAATACTCTTCGGCTATCTGACCGCTTTTATAATATTCAAGCTGTTCGCCACACAGAATACCTTTTTTATATTCATTTACTTTATAGATTTCGCCCGTAGAATAACAGAAATAAACTTTTCCAGTAAATGCAGAAAAATATTTTTCAGAATACGCATATTCAAGATATTGACCTGAAAATCGGAATTTATCATCGAACGGCTTGACATTCCAATGCACTTTATTGTCTTTCAGCAAACGATATTTCGGGTTATAGAAAGCATTTATTTCAAGGTTGACCGAATAGCCGTTTTCGTCAAATTCTGCCGATTTATAAAATACCTCACGGTCGGGATTTTTCCAGATAATTTTATGAAATTCTCCATTATCATGAAATGATACCTCGTGTTTATCATCGGGTTCATTGTATTTATAGCTGAAATTTACTTCACAGTTTATAGACTTACTGATTTTGTTTCCGTTTTCGTCATAACGGGTTGTCCGGCGAAAATATTTGTTGTCATCTCTGTAACGCTCAAAAAGTTCTTTAAGATGACCGTTTTCGTACCATTCATAGAGATAAAATTCACTGTCCGTAAAAAATGTATAATAACGCACTTGACCGCTTTTATAAAATTCAACATCATCACCATAATTATAGCCGTCTTTGTAGTAAGCGTAATCCGCAAGTGTACCATCGGGAAAAAGTTCATAAATAAGCCCAGTAACAGGTTTACCGCCTTTGTCCATAGGCTTATCAAAAAGTCTTTCATAATGATTGTAACCATTTTCCCAGTAGCTTTCATAAGTGAAGTCATCCTTCCAAAGTACGCCGTTGGCTTTAACGTATTCTGCGGACAATATTCTTGAAAAATCAAACATAATTAACTTTTAATCTGTGACGCAACAAGTCCCTCACCGCAGTAAATCTCACGGAGTTTCGGCTTTTCAATTTTACCTGTAGGATTTCTGGGAACGTCTGCAAAAATAATCTTGTGAGGTCTTTTGTAACGTGGGAGTTTCTGACAGAATGAATTTATTTCTTCTCCGGTACAGGTACACTCTTCTTTTACCGAGATAATAGCCGCCGCAATTTCGCCCAGTCTTTTGTCAGGCAGACCGATAACGGCAACGTCCTTTACGGCAGGGTGACTTCTTAAAAAGTCCTCAATCTGTACGGGATAGAGGTTTTCACCGCCACTTATAATAACGTCTTTCTTGCGGTCAACAAGATAAATAAAACCGTCCTCATCTTCCTGAGCCATGTCCCCTGTAAACAGCCAGCCGTCACGGAGAGTTTCGGCAGTTGCCTTTTCATCACGGTAATAACAGGTCATAAGCCCTGCACCCTTAACACAGAGTTCGCCTACTTCACCACGCTTTACAGTGTTTCCGTTTTCGTCAACTATTCTGACTTCCCAGCCATAGCCTGCTTTACCTATTGCCCCGACTTTGTGTATATTTTCAACTCCGAGATGTACACAGCCAGGACCTATTGATTCACTCAGACCATAATTTGTATCATACTTGTGATTAGGAAAAAGTTTCTTCCAGCGTGAAATAAGAGACGGCGGAACAGGCTGCGCACCTATGTGCATAAGCCTCCACTGTGAAAGACTGTATTCTTCAATGTTAACATCTCCCCTGTCCACAGCGTCAAGAATATCCTGCGCCCACGGCACTAAAAGCCATACAATAGTACATCTCTCTTCAGAAACTGCCCTTAATATAGTTTCAGGCTTTACACCTTTAAGAAGTACCGCCCTGCTTCCTGAATAAAGACTGCCGAACCAGTGCATTTTTGCACCCGTATGGTAAAGCGGAGGAATACAAAGAAAAACGTCGTCTTTTGTCTGTCCGTGGTGGTTATGTTCGACTTTTGCGGAGTGCATAAGACTTTCGTGATTATGAAGTATTGCTTTCGGAAAACCTGTTGTTCCCGACGAAAAATAAATAGCTGCGTCGTCTGAGTCTTTCAGTTCGATTGCGGGGGCAGAACTATGGCAGTTTGCGGTGAGACTGTCGTAATGTTCCGCAAACGACGGACAACCCTCGCCCACATAGAAAAGCAATCTGTTACGGCTTATTTCCTCGGCGATTTCCTCAACACGTCCTATAAATTCCGATCCGAACATAAGCACGTCCACTTCTGCAAGGTCAAGGCAATATTTTATTTCGTCGGCAGTGTAACGGAAATTCAGCGGTACAGCCAGAGCACCAGCCTTTAAAGCACCAAAATATATCGGCAGCCATTCAAGGCAGTTCATAAGAAGTATTCCCACCTTATCGCCCTTTTTCACACCTCTTTCAATAAGCAAGTTTGCAAAGCGGTTTGCCTTTTCATCAAAGACTTTCCATGTGATTTCACGTCTGTAGTGACATAAAGGATTGGGTTCAATAAGTTCGTATTCTTTCCACGTTACACGTCTTATTTCGGTAATCGTAGGATTGACCTCGACAAGTGCAGTATCTTCACCGTATAAATCGGCGTTTCTTTTTAATAAATCTGTAATCGGCATTATATAAATTCCCAGTCTCTTATAAAAATATCCGACCCCACCAGACAAAACGCAAACTCGGGTGACGGGATATGCGTGAAAAAAAAACAG
>CAMWVV010000212.1 GCA_947177755.1 uncultured Ruminococcus sp.
ATATAATTTAGTAAGATTAGGGTAGTCTGACTCTTTCAGTTTATTTGATGATTTCTGTGATATTCCAAGATATTATTCTCTTAATTAAACGTAAGTCTTATTTTTAAGTTTCAAAATTTTTATTTATACCATTCATCTATTTTATATTTGATAAGCCTAATGCCATCTAAATCCTTTAGTCTAATTTCACTTTTGAGTTTTTTAGATGTTTTAGTAATAATCTTGATTGATTTGATTAGGTGTCTTGTATTTTAGTCGCAAAGCAAAAGCAGATGTTTTTACTATTCATCTATTTCATAGTCGAAAGACATATTTGTGATACTAAATAACTAATGCATAATATAAAAAACCAAAACGCTCCTGAAAAACATTTTGTAGTCTTTCAGGAGCGTTTCGTGCTTATTTTTCTGTAAGAGTACCGAAGTATGTCACGCCGTCGACAGTCAGGGTAATATCTTTGGTCTTTTTGGTAGTTGACGGGTAAATATCAGACTTGCTGAGATTGTAGTATTTATAGAAATCGTCTGTTACGGAGTAATCGGAAGTCACAACCTCGTCGCCCTTCCAGAAGTTTGACGTACGGACATCGATGTGAGTCGCTGTGTATGTACCATCAATGTTGGCGATACCTCCGAAGCCGATATCCTGAGCTGTACAGCATACTTTCTTTGAACTTATTTTATTGCCCGACTGGTCATAGCACACAATATCAGCAGCATAACCTTTCGTGTGATAGTCTGAAGAACTACCACCGATGTTCACGCTATGCGTAGGACAGCGATAACCTGAGTTTATGACTATCGCTGAACAGTTCAGGGCTTTGAACAGTTTTTCAAGCTTTTCAGGAAGCTCCGGATTAAGTATTGTGTCGTGACTTCCGCCACATTTACAGCGAAACTCTGAAACGCTGAAATGTTCCGCAAGCATGGATGTGTCATTGTACTTATAGTTTTTTGTCATCTTAATTTCTTCCTTTACTGAACGATTATAGAAACAACTTTGTCAAGATTGTAAAATCCAACCCACACATTGTTTTTCTTGATGATGAAGAATTTGCCATCATAAAGGTAGTCGTCCCATTCATCTTTTTCCCATACGACCTGTTTGCTGTTTTTCATAGCAATTTTAATTGTTTTATACATTGTTTTCATTCCTTTCGTGTTTTATTCTTCGGGCAGTCCTGCAACGCTTGTCAGGAGCGAAAGCACACCTGCAAGCAGTGAGGCACTTCCGACAGCAAGCCAGTTTACGTCACCTATTACGGCAGATGTTCCGATTGTAGCAACCGCTGTCTGAGCTACTGTTTTCACAGCACGTATACTGGCAACTTTCAGCCAGTTTTTCCAGTTTCTCATTTGTCAGCCTCCTTTTCCGTAGGAAGTTCCATGAAGGCTGTATGTAACTGTGTCATCACACCATTACCGCCCAGTCCGTGATACTGCTGATACATATTTTCAAAGTTTTCCTTTGCAAAAATCGGTGCATAGCCCAACTCCATATACTTATTATAGTTATGTAACATACGGTCACGGAGCAGAGCCTGTACACCGAGTTCAACGGCTTTCTGACGGGTTTCCTGTCTTTTCAGACGTTTGAGAATTGCCTTTGTGCCTATTCCTAAAATTCCGGATGCAGACAGTACCGAAATTATAATTGTTATAATGTCCTGCATGATTTTTACCTCAATAATTCAGATATTCAATTTTATTGTAACTGAAATTGCTGTTGTCGGCTTTTTCCGTGCCTGAAATGTACAGATAATATGTACCGGCGGTGATATTGCCACAGTTCACAATCTGGTCTTTCAAGGAAGTGCTTCCAGCAAAAAGCAAATCGAAAGTATAAGCAAAATTGCCGTCTGTAATTTTACTGCTGAGGTCTGAAACCGTCCCGTCGGACTTAATAAGATTCATGTGAAGATTCTGATTCATCCAGCTACTCAAAGAGGCATTTATTGTGATGAGAAGCTTTCCGGTACTCAGATTCAGCGGAACAGAAAACAAAATACCCGTATCTGCATCGTTTTCTGACCAGTTGCTGACCGCAATTCCGTGCTTTGCCGAAGCGTCACTGACAAAGTTATTTGTACTTGAAACTCCGCCCCATTTTTCAATCACATCTGCATATTTTTGAAGCGTAACGTCTGAAGTTGATTCATAAATATAGATTGATTCTCCATAGGCAGAAACGGTTTCCTGCTTTGAAGTAAAGGTATTTGTGTCCAGTAAAACGGCTTCTTTGACAGTGCCACTTCCCGACTGTTGTATTTGCAAAACTTTCGGGACAAGTGTATTCAATTTTTCGGCGGTGTCTGCCTGTACACCCATAGCATTCAGATTTTCCGCAAGCTGTGTACGCTGTTTGCCCAGTTCTGCTAAGTATTCGGCTATAGTTGGCATTATTCAGTCACCTCCACAATGTCAGCAAGAACGGTCTTTATAGTGCCGATTTCACTTTTTAAATTTGTAATTTCCGTCCTGAATGTTGTGTGTTCTCCCTGAATGTTTTCATGCAAATCCTGCAAATCACGGTTATAAACCGTTCTCAAAACATATTTTTCATCAAGATGCTGTTCAGTAAGTGTGTCAAGAAAATTTTTGTTTTCGTGTGTGTGTGTATCGGTTTCAAGACTATTTATATGTCTCCATTGCTCATCGTCAACGGCAGACAGACTGGCACTAAGTACGTGAATACGAGCAATCAGCGTTGTTTCAATATCGTCAAGAAATTCTTTATTTTTGTGAGTATGAGAGGAAGTTTCAAGATTTTCCACACGTTCTTCGATTTTTTCAGTGTCAACCGACGCACTTCCGGTATCTCCCTTATCACCCTTTTCACCTTTCAGCGAGTTAAGAAAATCTGTCTCAGTTCCAGAGTTTCCCTGTGCAAGCCACACATCATATGCGGACTTTCCGTCTGCTCCGGTATCGCCTTTGTTACCCTTTGAACCTGTCGCACCTTTGTCGCCTTTTTCACCCTGAATACCCTGCAAACCTGTATCTCCCTTTTCGCCTTTAAGAGAGTTCAGGAAATCCGTTTCAGTTCCGGAATTACCGACAGACAGCCATATTTCATAGGCAGATTTTCCGCTTGCACCGGTTTTTCCGGTAGCTCCGGTTGAACCTTTCTCACCCTGTATGCCCTGTTCACCAGTGTCACCTTTGTCGCCCTTATCTCCCTTGACTCCCTGTTTTCCGGTATCGCCCTTGTCGCCTTTGAGAGATGCAAGCCATTCTGTCGGCGTACCCTCAAAACCGTTTTCTTTTGCGATTTCGTAGGCTGAAAGACCATTAATTCCGTTGTTGCCGTCTTCACCGTTTTTACCGTTTGTTACTGTAATTGTTTCGGTATGGTTGATGTCGGTAACCGTAAAAGTATAGCCGTTTACTGCCGAAGTCGTGGTAATCGTCGGACTGAAACCGTTTTCACCGTCTTTTCCGTCAACGCCGTTCTGTAATGATGAGGCTTTTTCC
>CAMWVV010000213.1 GCA_947177755.1 uncultured Ruminococcus sp.
GTTCAGGTGGTATAATAGCTTATATTAATAAATTTGCTTTTGATAAACCATCTGTTCTTATACCTCGTAAAGGTTCTATTGACAAACTTTATTATGTTGATAAACCTTTCTGGAATGTTGACACAATTTTTTATACTGATATTAATACAACAAAAGCTATTCCAAGATATGTATATCATTGTTTATTAAAAGAACATCTTGAGCAGTATAATACTGCCGGCGGTGTTCCAAGCCTTACACAGAAAATTTTAAATAAAGTTAAAATTCCTGTACCGCCTTTAGAGATACAACTTGAAATTGTCGGCATACTTGACGAATATTCTGAAAAAAACGAAAAGCTTATAAAAGAACTTTATGCAGAAACTGAATTAAGAAAAAAGCAGTATTCATATTATCGTGATTATCTTCTGAATTTCGGCGATGATGTTGAACGTAAAACGCTGGGAGAAATATGTAAAATCATTGTTGGTGGTGAAGCTCCATCAGATTGTATTAAAGGAAACTTTTCAAATGAATTATATAAATATCCTATTTGGGCAAATGGACAGGAAGTTTATGGATATGCTAAAAACTATACAATAGAATCTGATGCCGTTTGTATTTCATCAATTGGTGCAAATGCAGGAGCAGTTTTTTTTCATAGTAGAAAATTTACGCCAATAATAAGACTTAAAGTTCTTATACCCAAAATTAATGATATCAATATCAGGTATCTTTTTCATGCTGTATCAGTTATTGATTTTGTTCCAAAGAAAAGCAGTGTACCAAATATAAGTTCTAATGATATAAAGAAAATAATTATTCCTATCCCGACTATTGAGGAACAGGAAAAAATAGTAAAAATACTTGACCGATTTGATAAATTATGCAACGATATATCAGAGGGTTTGCCTGCCGAAATAAAGGCAAGACAAAAACAATACGAATACTACAGAAATAAACTTTTACAATTCAAAATTAAGGATTCATAATTATAAATTAAAAATAACGGAGGTTTAAAATCATGCTTTTAGCGGTAGATATAGGAAATACTAATATAGTTTTCGGTTGTGTTAATGATGAAAATGAAGTTGTGCTGTTTGAGAGAATTTCAACAAATCATCATGCAACTTCTGCTGAGTATGCCATACTTATTAAAAATATTCTTGAAATGAACAGTTTCGGTCTTGGCGATATAGACGACGCAGTTATGTCATCTGTTGTGCCGTCGGTTACTGGAACAGTAACAGGTGCAATAAAAAAGCTTTTCAGTATTGACATAATGACAGTAGGTCCGGGAGTGAAAACAGGTCTCAATATACTTATTGACAACCCTGCACAGCTTGGAAGTGACCAGGTTGTTGATGCTGTTGCCGCAATAAACCAGTACCCGTTACCGCAGATTATCATTGATATGGGAACAGCAACAACCGTTTCAGTAGTTGACAAAAATAAAAACTATCTCGGTGGTCTTATCATTGCAGGAATGGGAACGGCTACAGATGCACTTACTTCAAAAACCGCCCAGCTTCCTAAAATAAATTTTGAAGTTCCTGCGAAAGTAATCGGTACTAATACTATAGACTGTATGAAAAGCGGTATGATGTATTCAAACGCCTGTGCTTTAGACGGCATTATTGAACGCATTGAAGAAGAATTAGGCGAAAAATGTACCGTTGTGGCAACAGGCGGACTTGCTGAAATTGTTGTACCATTATGTAAACGTGACATTATTCTTGATAAAAGTCTGCTGATAAAGGGACTTACTATTATTTACAAAAAAAATAAATCTCGTAAATAAAATTAAATTTATGGTAAAAGCCATCGAGTTGACGGCTTTTGTGTTATGATATTTTGTCAAGTGCTTCTGTAAATTCTCTGTACATATAAAGTGAACCTAAAGCAATAAGCGGTAAATTATGTTCTTTTGCGTATAAATATGCGGATTTTACGCCGTTTTCGAGTTCATAAAAGGCACAGGCAGATATTCCCTTTTCTGAAAAAGTTCCTGCGAGTGTCTGACAGTCGAGCGAACGTGGATTATCGGGCTTTACAGTAAAAACGCAGTCAATGTATTTTCCAAGAATATCGGCATATAAACTGTACTCCTTGTCTGCCATAACCCCTATAAGAAGAACAACACGGCTTTTGAAATATTCTTCGATACTTTCGGCAGTACGTTTAATGCCGTCGGGATTGTGTGAGCCGTCGAATATTACAAGCGGATTTTTTCGGAGAACTTCAAAACGTCCGTGCCATTTCACGTTTTCTAAACCGTCTTTTACTGCCTTGTACGGAATATCAATTCCCTGATTTCTGAGAATCTCAATGCAGTTCAGAACGTTTACGGCGTTATTCAGCTGATACGTTCCGAGCAGGGAAAGATTTATTTTCATGCCTTTGTATGTGAAACGAGTTCCTGAGAGTGTAAAAACCGATTCGGGATAATTAAATAATATATGTGACCAGTCAGACGTGAAAAGTTCGGCGGATTTCTGCTGTGCTGTTTTTATGATAATTTCGGGAATATTTTCATCAGTACCGCCGAAAAATACAGGTCTGCCGTGCTTGATTATACCTGCTTTGTGGAAAGCAATTTCTTCAATTGTGTTTCCTAAAAAAGAACAGTGGTCTTTGCGGACATTTGTAATTACGGACAGCAAAGGAGAAGATATTACATTTGTTGAGTCGAGGTCGCCTCCCATTCCGCATTCAACCACAGCAATATCACAGTTATTACGGACAAACATTTTAAATGCCGCAGCAGTGAGTATTTCAAATTCTGTAGGCTTGTCGTTCATCTGTTCACATATCTGAAAAATATCACCTGTTATTTCCGCAAACTCATTTTCTGAAATTTCATTGCCGTCTATGCGGAAACTGTCCGTTATTTCCGTTATGGCAGGTGAGGAAAATCCCCCTGTTTTGTAACCTGCGCTTTTCAGGACAGATGAAAGCATTGCACCAAATGAACCTTTGCCGTTAGTTCCGGTTACATGAATTATTTTGACTTTGTTCTGTGGATTTCCGAGACGTTCCATAAGAACAGTAATTCTCTCCAGTCCGAGACAACTGCCACGCTGTGAAGCTTTTTTCAGATATTCAAGTGAATCGTTATATGTCATTTTTTGCACATTCCTTTTGTATAAATAATATGAAATTATATCACTCATGTGATTTATTGTCAATACTTTTTTCTGAATTTTTTTGCTGATATGTTACAATAGACCTATTCGAAAACTCTGTTTATTTCGATACATTTTTATTGTAAAACAGAGTTTTCGAACAGGTCTAATAAAAATTCTCCGTTTTGATAAATCAGAATTGAAAGCTTTTTCAACGTCATTAAGTTTATAATTTTTAGTAGCCTTTACAGGAGTCAGGCTGCTGAAATGAATGTCAGAAATACCCTGATAACCTTTATCAGCAATTATAAGAGTCTGTGTTCATAGGCGTTTCAAAAGAGAAAAAGCGTGAGAAATCAT
>CAMWVV010000214.1 GCA_947177755.1 uncultured Ruminococcus sp.
GAGCGCCACCTTGCCAAGGTGGAGGTAGCGAGTTCGAGCCTCGTAATCCGCTCCATAGTACTGGGGTAGTAACCTTGGTATTAAAACAATCCCGAAGCAATAGTTTCGGGATTTTTTTCTATATAATTTGGATTTTTTCGGATTGGGGGACTGAAATGCCGTCAAGTAAAGAATACCTGTCTTTTGTACTGGAACAGTTGTCGCTTTCTGAATGTATATCTTTTCGTGCCATGATGGGCGAATATATCATTTATTATAAAAATAAAATAATCGGCGGAATATATGACAACAGATTTCTTGTTAAAATAACAAAATCGTCCGCTGAAATGTTGCCGGAAGCTGTCCGTCAGATTCCATATGAAAAAGCAAAACCAATGTTGCTGGTGGACAGGATTGACGACAGAGAGTTTTTAGCTGATTTATTTAATGCAATGAACGACGAACTTCCAGATAGAAAAAAATGACTGTCATGAAAAATTTTTTTAAATTTTTATATGAGTTTATACGCTGGATTATAGTGTCAGTACTTTATGTTTTCAGAATACCACTTGCTATAGTTGGAATTGCACTTCTTGTGGGGATATTCAGTAAACAGGCTATGGGCTGTATACTGTTCTTTGGCTTTGGCGTGGTTGTAATGGCAATTCCGGCTGTCTTTACCGGAAAAACTCTCGTTAAAAATATTATAATCATTCAAAAAGGTGAGAAGTTTTCAGGAACGTGTACAGGCTATAAATTGGAACGCTGGAATTGTGGGCATGATGTGTGCTGGGTTGACGAAAACAATATAAAACTTCACAGGCGGTTTGATGTGCCGATGATTAAGTTTAAATATCCATGTCAGGTGAATGTATATTCGCTGAACCACAGCGTAAATCTTGGAATATTTACTGTGATAAAAGATATTTTATGTTTTGTGGCGTGTCTGGTGTTGTGGGTATTTTGTGTTATTATCACAACGGGTACAATTTATAATATTTTATTTGTTTAATAATTTTTGAAATGAGGTGTGCTATGAGTAGTGAAATGCGTTATGCTGTTCTTATTGATGCCGACAATGTGGCATCAAAATACACAAGATATATACTTGATGAGCTGTCAAACTATGGTGTTGTGACTTATAAACGTGTCTACGGCGACTGGACAAGAACCAATCTCGCCTCATGGAAAAATATGGCTCTTGACAACGCTATTACGCCCGTTCAGCAGTATAGTTATACGTCAGGCAAAAATGCAACTGATTCAGCCATGATTATTGATGCTATGGATATTCTTTACTCTCATAATGTTGACGGTTTCTGTATAGTGTCAAGTGACAGCGACTTTACACGCCTTGCAATACGTCTGAGAGAGTCGGGTATGCACGTTATCGGCATGGGCGAACAGAAAACGCCGAAGCCTTTCAGTACAGCCTGCAACGCTTTCAGATACCTCGAAGTCCTCGCAGAAGAAGAACTGCAAAGCACAGCCGACAGTGAAAAAGTCGCACTGAAAACGCTTGAATCGGCTATAATACGCATAATTGCAGACAACGCAAATCTTCAGGAAGAAATCAATATAGGCGAACTCGGAAGCAGACTTCAGGGGCGTTATCCCGATTTTGACGTAAGAAATTATGGATATTCAAAGTTTTCGCAGTTTCTCAAGGATTTTGATTGTCTGAGTTTCCGACAGGTAGGAAGCAGTATACTTGTTTCTCAGAAGTCGGACAAAACCGATTTACAGCAGATTGAAGAAGTTCTGTCTGCAATTGTCCGCAGTAACGGCGGAAAGGGC
Organism: uncultured Ruminococcus sp.; assembly: GCA_947177755.1. GTDB lineage: Bacteria > Bacillota > Clostridia > Oscillospirales > Ruminococcaceae > Ruminococcus. Next base: position 1,777 of record CAMWVV010000214.1, read on the forward strand.
TATAATCTCGGTGAACTGAAAAAACAGCTTTGTACCAAGATGCCTGATTTTAATGTAAAAACCTATGGCTATTCAAAATTCAGCCGTTTTGTTGAAAATCTGCCATATTTTAAGATAAAAAACAATACAGTTATGATGTGTGATAAATAAATTCCGGAGGGGACGGACTTGGCGAAAAAACTTTTAATTGTCTTTATGCTTGTAATAAGTGTGGCGTTTTTGGTGTTCGGGGGAAAATTTGTAAAAGACTCGGGCGTTTTTGAACCTTATCCCGACGCCGAATACCTTAAATCTGAAAAAGTCGCTTCAAGACCTGTCTATGAATTTCTTGACGAAAAGGAAAAGGCTGTATATTCTGCTTTATACAATGGCGTTGACGAAAAAAAGACTGAAATTCCGTTGCCTTACGAAGTTTCGGGAGATGTGTATTCAAAAATATACTGCATATTTGAAAAGCAGGAGGGCGGTTTTTTCTACATAGATTCCACTTATTATACAGCTGAAAAAGTACGGAATGCTCAGATAGTCCTTAGAGAAGATACCGACGGAATCAGTCAGAAAATAACAGAATTTGAACAGTCGGCGGAAAAGGCTCTGCTTAATGCTCCCACTGCCAGTGACTACGAAAAGGCTCTTTATATTCATGACTATATTATAAATACGTGCGAATATAATGTGGGGGAAGACTATAAGTACAGTTCAACCGCTTACGGCTGTCTTGTTGACGGTCAGGCGAACTGTGAGGGTTATGCAAAGGCTTTCAGTTACCTTGCCGAACGCATGGGACTTGTTTCTGTTCTTGTTACCGGCAAGACCGACAAGGGTGAAAATCATGCATGGAATCAAGTGAAAATTGATGGTGAATGGTATAATCTTGATGTTACGTGGGATGATATGGATATTCCGGAAGAAGCAAGAAAAGTGTATTTTCTCTGTAACGATGATACTTTTGTAAGGACGCATATTGCCGAAAATACCTATTTTCAGCCGTTTGAATGTACTGCCACTGAAAACAACTATTATGTTAAAAACGGTCTTTTTGCCAATAACGCAAAAGAAGCAGATGATATAATAAGACGTGAAATTGCCAGAGGGAATACAAGAATTGATTTGAAATTTTCTGATGCCGATGCATACAGGTCTTTTAAAAAAGATTATGTTGAAGGACAGCTTATGTTTGATATTGTGCTTGAATCGGGCTATTCGGGCGGTGAACAGATTTCCGTTACTCTGCGTGAAACAGAAGAAGAGTATTGCCTGACACTGAATTTTTCATAGTATTTGTTGAAAATGTACATAATTATCTTTAAAATTTCTTTTATAATTGTTACCTGTAAGGTGTTGACAAAAAATGAAAACAGTGGTATAATAATAAAGCTGTCGGCGGAAAGGTCTTGAAAAAGAACGTTTCTGGACTTCGGGAAATAAGTTTGCAGAAGTTTTTTGAAAAGATTTAAAAAAACGCTTGACAAAACAGTCTGAAAGTGGTATAATAGTTAAGTTGTCTGTCAATGATAACAACACAGTGAAAAAATAATTTGAAAAACTTCTGAAAAAGGGGTTGACAAATTCAGAAAGCTGTGGTATAATAATTAAG
>CAMWVV010000215.1 GCA_947177755.1 uncultured Ruminococcus sp.
TTATTATGATTATCATAATATATTTGGTACTTCGGTTTATATAAAATTTCCAGAAAGACTTCCTTTTATTTCTGGTACTTTTTCCATAATAAATCTAATTCCATTCTTTTTAGGAATCATTATGTTAATTTGGAAATTTTCGATGAAATTTATTATCAAACGCTGTTCTCTCCAGCTTGCCAAAGATGGAGTAATTGGAAATAGAAAATATCTTTTTTCAAGCAAATTTTTGCAACTGCCGATTGAAAAAGTGGACAGTATTTTAATAGAAAACAGAATTATAGATAAACTTTTAGGTGGTCAGACAGTTGCAATTCGTTCTGCATCAGGTTTGATACGTTTCATATGTATTCAGAACGCTTCTGAATTTGTTGATAAAACTTTGGAAGTAATAAAGGCTTACAAAGAATCAAATCAGCCTACTGGTGCAAATATTCCGACAAATACAAGCGGTGACAATCTTGAACAAATTAAGAAGTTAAAAGAAATGCTGGACAATGGCATTATCGCACAGGAAGAATTTGATGTAAAGAAAAAGCAGTTATTAGGCTTATAAAATAATAAAAAGGCGGATTCTCATGAATCCGTCTTTTATTATGCAAAAAAGACTGTCCCGTCCTAAAACGAAACAGTCCTTTATTATTTACTATATGAAATTAACCCATAATAACTACAACTTCATGAACACCGTCAGCGGCAGCAGGGATAACATTACCCTCTACAGCCTGACCGTCAACAGTCATTGACTTAACGCCCTTGCAAACGTGGTCGGGGTTCTTGACAGTGATGTTGTATTCAGCACCACGGAATTTTCTTGTTGCTGTGAAGCCGTCCCACTCGTGAGGAATAGACGGGTCAACCTTAAGACCGTTCCAGTCAGCAGCAAGTCCGAGAATGTACTGGGAAATAGCGACCATATTCCATGCGGCAGTACCTGTAAGCCATGAGTTCTTGCCCTCACCGAATCTGCTTGCGTCCTTACCTGCAATCATCTGACCATATACATACGGCTCAGTCTTGTGGAGGTCTGAGATTTCCTCGTTGAAAGCAGGAGCAATCTTTGAATAATACTCAAATGCCTTATCGCCACGACCTGCGTAAGCCTCAGCACAGATAATCCAAGCATTGTTGTGAGTGAAGATACCTGCATTTTCCTTGTAACCGCCTGGGTATGTTGAAATTTCACCGTACTGGATATAGTACTTTGTGAAAGCAGGGTTATTGAGAACAAGACCATATTTTGTATTGAGATACTTGTCGATTGATTCAAGGGTCTTGATGTCAGCACCCTCTTCCTTGCCGATTTCGGACATAACGGCAAAGCCCTGCGGTTCGATGAAGATTTTACCTTCTTCGCATTCCTTTGAACCCATTTTATTGCCCTCTGAATCGTAAGCACGGATAAACCAGTCACCATCAAATGCGGATTCCATAACACTCTTCTTCATCTTATCGATTTCAGCCTGAGCGGCATCAGCTTCTTCGTCCTTGCCGAGATGCTTTAAGATAGCAACATAGTTAGGACCTGCGTATGTAAAGAGAGTAGCAACCATTACGGATTCAGCAACCTTTGAATAACCGCCCTCTTCTGCAAACTTCGGGTTTGTGTAAGTCTGGAAGCTCTCACCGGGAGTATCTGAATAGCATGAAAGGTTGATACAGTCATTCCAGTCAGCACGCATAGCAAGCGGGAGATTGTGCGGTCCGAGGTTGTTAATAATTTTATAGAATGAAACTTTAAGGTGGTCAAGCATAGGCTTAGCCTTTGATTCATCGTTATCATAAGGTACCATTTCATCAAGAATTGACCAGTCACCTGTTTCCTTGATGTAAGCGGAAACTGAAAGAATCATCCAAAGCGGGTCATCAGAGAAGTCACCGCCGATATCGGAATTACCTTTCTTTGTAAGAGGCTGATACTGGTGATAACAGCCGCCGTCCTCAAGCTGAGTGGAAGCGATATCAATAATACGCTGTCTTGCTCTGTCGGGAATCTGATGTACAAAACCGAGAATATCCTGATTTGAGTCACGGAAGCCCATTCCACGACCGATACCCGATTCAAAGTAAGAAGCAGAACGTGAGAGGTTGAAAGTAACCATACACTGATACTGATTCCAGATATTAACCATACGGTCAACTTTGTCATTTGGAGTATTTACATTGATGATTCCAAGGAGCTTATCCCATGTAGCCTTAAGTTCTGCAAGACCTGCGGCAACCTTTTCGGGTGTGTTGTACTGGTCAATCATTGCAAGAGCCTTTTCCTTGTTGATAGTAACGCCGTCAGCCTCAAACTTCTTGTCAACAGGCATTTCAACGTAGCCAAGAATGAAAATAAGTGTCTTTGATTCACCGGGAGCAAGAGTTATCTTCTTATAGTGAGATGCGATAGGTGACCAGCCGTCAGCGAAAGAATTGTTTGCTTCACCTGCAACAACAGCCTGCGGGTCATTGAAACCGTTGTAAAGACCTATAAATGAATCCCTGTCGGTATCATAACCGTCGATTTCGTCGTTTACAGTATAGAAAGCGAAGTGGTCACGTCTGTCTCTGTATTCAGTCTTGTGGTAGATAGTAGAGCCTGCAACTTCAACACGACCCGTGCTGAAATTTCTCTGGAAGTTAGTGCAGTCGTCCTGAGCGTCCCACAAGCACCATTCAGCAAAGGAGAACAGTGAGAATGTCTTTTCTTCCGAGCCTTCATTTGTGAGTACAACCTGCTGAACTTCTCCGGCATAGTTCTGCGGAACAAAGAAAGTAACCTCAGCCTTTAAGTTGTTTTTCTTACCTGTGATAATGGTATAACCCATACCGTGGCGGCATTCATAGGAATCGAGTTCTGTCTTTACAGGTGACCAGCCTGGATTCCAGATTGTACCGTTTTCGTTGATGTAGAAATAACGACCGCCCATGTCGATAGGCACGTTGTTGTAGCGGTAGCGTGTAATTCTTCTGAGACGAGCGTCCTTATAGAATGAGTAGCCGCCTGCTGTGTTTGAAATCAGTGAGAAAAACTCCTGAGTACCGAGGTAGTTAATCCACGGATAAGGTGTTCTGGGGGAATTAATAACGTATTCTTTGTTAGCGTCATCAAAAAATCCGAACTTCTGCATAATTTTACTCCTTTTTTATTACATTGTGAACGATATTTCCGTTCCGAAAAAGCGGGTCAACCGCATTTTCTAACATTATATCACACTTTTCATTTTATTACAATAGATTAGTGAAAAATTCCTGTGTATTATTTTTCAGCATTGTTTTTTGCAATGAGACAAAAAATTATGTAGTACAATCA
>CAMWVV010000216.1 GCA_947177755.1 uncultured Ruminococcus sp.
GTATACATCATGTTACAAAAGAAATCAACAGAAAAAATGTAAAATGCAATTTTAAACGGTGAAATGCACTTAGAACATATAAAAAGAATGTATTTTCGCTGTAAGATTTTTTGTTTCAAACTAAAAATTATTATTGACACTTTTCACAAAATATGTTATAATATTGTTACAAAATTTATAAAGGAGGATTTTATTATGAAACATCTGAAAAGAATGAAACAGACGGTTTTTCTGTCGTTCATTCTGCTCACGGCATGGATTCTGCCATTGTTCAGCTATGGCACAGTTCCGCTTTCTGCGTCTGCAATTTCCACGGACTACCCTACCCAGCTCATGAATATTGCAGTCAAGGACAATTCCAAGGTACTTACCGAAAACGGAACAGCCGACGGCTCGGCACTTTCGGTCAAGGCACTCGGCAGTGACCTTTCACCGTCATGGCGTTTCGACAGAGTTAATGAAGATTCAAAAGGTACTTTCTTCAAAATCTGTAACGCCGAATCAGGCAGACTTCTTACGCCTGAAAATTACAATGTCAAAGCAGGAACAAATGTTATTGTTTATGGCAGTGAATCGCACCAGTCACAGCATTGGTATGCCGTACCCGTAAAAACCGACCATCTCGGCAACAATCTTTATTACAAGATTGTCAACTATTCCGACACCTCTCTTGCCCTCACTCAAGGCAAATCTGGCATGACCCTTGAAACGTATACAGGTGCGGACTCACAGCTCTGGTTACTTAATGCCGACGGTTTACAGGGATTTGCAGGCTACTGCAATGACGACAACACAGGCAATATAAAGGCTGGTGACATCGGCGGACTTTTCGGTGAAACTGTTGAAGTATCGACTTTCAACGACCTTAAAAAATACGCCGAATCAGATACACCTTACACTATTGTTGTTACAAAAAATATCAAAGTCACAGAACTTAATATGAACGGTACAAGGTATATGTGTTCTGCCGGAAGAATTTATGTTCGCAATAATAAAACAATTATCGGCAGTTATAATGCCCACACCCTTTTTAATGTACAGTTCTGTACAGCAACAAAAAACGGTGTCGGTAACAACATTATCATCAAAAATTTTGAAATGCAGCACGATGCGGAATCCAACAACAACGATTCAATTGTATGTTATTTCGGTTCAGGAAAAAATCTTTGGGTTGACCACGTAACTTTTACAGGTCACGAAAACTATGGTTACGCCCCGAAAACAGGTCTTGTTGATGAAGACAAATTCCTTGCCTGCTGTTATGATGCAGATTACTGCACCGTTTCAGACTGTTCATTCGGTAAACACAAATACGGTCTTATTCTCGGTTATCCTTCAGATGATGAAACTTCCAAGAAAAATTATGACGGTTTTCCACACATGACGCTTGCTTCCAACTGTTTCAACGGTTGTGAGACAAGAGGTCCCGGACTTATGAGATGGGGATATTTCCACTCATTCAACAACTATGTAAATAAATTCAGTATGGCATACACAGTACACAGCGGTTGTGATATTTATGCGGAAAACTGCTACTATGAAAACGGCGGAAATGTTATCTGTGACTGGAATCAGATTACCTATGCAGGTGCGTATGCCGAAAGCGGTTCAAAGTTCTCCAACTGTAGCAGAACGGTGCAGGGTCAGGGAACGGCAAACAATCCCAGTTACTCAAAGGCAAGTACATGGAGACCGACAGGCAAATACAGCTACACAAAGCTTACCGCCGACGAAGCAAAGAGTTACTGTAATACTTACAGTGGCACTCAGTCATCAAACGGAAATATGATGTATCTGCGTTTTGCAAAGAAAGGTGTTCCGAGTGCAAGCTATACAGAAGTACCGAATACACCCGTAACGCCTCCCGCACCTGTCGCCGCAAGTTTTGACGAAGGCTCAGCATACCGCATAAAGAATGTAAATTCAGGTCTTTATATGCAGGTAGCAGAGGCAAAGGCAGAAAATAACTCAAACGTTCAGCAGTGGGGCAGTGACGGCACTTCTGTAAATGATATATGGAAAATGTTCAGTGCAGGAGACGGCTATTATTACATTGTCTCATGTGTAGGCGACGGCGGAACTTACGTTCTTGATATTGCTGGCAAAAAAGCTGACAACGGCACAAATATTGACATATACAAGTATAACGGCGGTACAAATCAGCAGTTTATGCTTACTAAGAATGATGACGGAAGTTATAAAATCCGCACAAGAGTTTCAGGTGAAAAGTCTGCGGTTGAAGTTGCAGACGCTTCAAAGACTTCAGGTGCAAATGTGCAGGAATGGGAAGTAAACGGGGCAAACTGTCAGGACTGGATTCTTGAACCTGCCACAGATTCAGGTTGTGCAATGGACGAAAAACTTATCTATACATTTGAAAATGCAAATTCCGGTATGATTATGGAAGTTGCAGGCGGTACAATGGCTGACAATACAAATGTACAGCAGTGGACTTCAAACGGTTACGACTGCCAAAAATGGATACTTAAATCATTCGGTTCGGGCAATTACTACTGGATTCGTTCCGCACAGAATGAAAGTTATGCACTTAAAGCCAATGGCAGTACAAACAGTGCAAACATCGGTATAACAACATATTCAACTAAGGACAGTTCTCAGCTGTTCCGATTCTCCAAAAATCTTGACGGCACATACAGCATTATAACACACGCATCAAAAGATAAGTGTCTTGTTGAAGTTGCAAGTGCTTCAAAGGACAGCGGTGCGAACGTTCAGCAGTGGGAAAGCAACGGCAACGCTTGTCAGAAGTGGAACGTCTCAACGGAAACAAAACCCGTTACCACAACAACTGTCACAACCAAAGCAACCACAACCACAAGTACTACAAAAACAATTACCACTACAACCACTACTTCAAAGCCTGTTGAAAAAGAAGTTTCAGGAGATGTGAACAACGACGGACAGTACACAGTTACAGACATTGTGCTGTTACAGAAATGGCTGCTTGCTGTTCCCGATACAAAACTTGAAAACTGGAAAGCTGCCGACCTGAACGGAAATAATATGCTTGATGTGTTTGACCTTTGTCTTATGCGTCAGCTGTTAATCAGTGCAAAATAAGTAAAAATATAAAGCCGTTTCGAGAAAATCGGAACGGCTTTTTTTACACTAAAATATGTAAGCAGTTTATTTTATAACATATCATACAAGACACACGGATGTCCTTCCAAAAAAAATTTACAACTATCTGGAAATAAATATATTTTTTAAAAAAAAAAAAACTCCCGATAAATTCTATCGGAAGTGT
>CAMWVV010000217.1 GCA_947177755.1 uncultured Ruminococcus sp.
TATTTTCTATATTATACACCGTTTTGCATAAAATTTCAACAGTACACGATAAAAAAACAGCGGACTTAAAAAATATCCGCTGTTTTCTGATTTGAATTATTCATAACCGATAAAATAAGTTAAAATCCTCTGCAACATATCATCTGCATATAAATACGTTGTAACAGTAGTAGTGGCTGTTACTGTAATTGTATCAGGAATACCCGTTGTTGTCTGATATGTCTGTGCTGTTGTTGTCTGTGTCGTTGATGTATGCGGTTCTTCCGTTGTTGTCTGCGACGTTGTAATATAAGGTAAATACGTTGTTGTCGTCCTTGTATCTGTCAGTGTTACAGTATATCCAGTTGACGATGTTGTTGCTGCTGTAGTGTTAGTAGTTGTTGTTGTTGAAGTTGTATAAACATTCTTTGTGGTGGTGGTAGTAACAGTCGGTCTTGTCGTTGTCGTATGTGTTACCGCCGTTGTTGTGGTAGTGAAAGACGGTCTTGTTGTTGTTCTTGTTGTTGTCGTGGTAACAAATGTCTGCGTTTCTGTTCTTGACGGAATAGGATTTTCTTCTGTCGTGGTCGTAAAAGTAAATGTCATTGTACTGTACGGAACTGTCGGTGTTGCCGTATAGGTTTGTAATGAACTTGTCTGAATATGTGTTGATGTATCTGCAATATATGACGAAACGGAAACAACAGAAGAAGCGGTTGAAACAATTTCTTCATCGTCTGAATATGACGCTGTGGTTGTCTGAGTATATCTGGAAGCCGTTTCTGTCTGAGCCGTTGTGACATTCTGCACCGTCCCCGAAACCGTTCCGCTGCTTTCTTCTGACAAAGCAGTTGTTATTATATCATTTACGTCTGAATCTGTTGTTTTTTCGGACGGTTCACCCGATACATCGGTTACCATTTCAGTATCACCTTTATCATAAAAAGATTTAAGAGCGTTCCGAATACCGTCGCTGTTCCATATTCCCAGACCTATCAGCACCACAATACAAAAACTTAACCCGACTGAAACCGTTCTGAACATAACAGCACGCTTTCTTTTCTTTTCGGCAAGATACTTATCTCTCCGCTCGAAAACACTTTCTGCTACTTCCTTATAGGACTTCATATTCAAAACCCTCCTTTTCAAGCTCTGATTTAAGTGACTGCTTGGCTCTGTAAAGAAGATTCTCTATCTGTCGCTTGGTCTTATGCATAATCTTCGCTGTTTCGCTGTTACTGAAATTTTCAAAAAAAACAAGATAAATTACCTGTCTGTAATCAGGCTTCAGATTCTGAAGTGCCTTGTGAAGTATAATTTTCTGCTCCTCTTTCAGATACTCTTTTTCTATGGATTTCTCTTCGGCAAGTTCATTGTACTCGTCAAAAGGAATATCAGAAATCCTTGACCTCTTCCGCAAACTGTCTATAGCGGCATTTCTGCCTATAGAATAAAGCCATGTTTTAAAAGTGCTTCTCCCTGAAAATCTTGGTTTTTTTGTAACGAGCTTAAAAAATGTATCTTCCATAATTTCCTCTGCAAGAGTGAGATTATTGGTTATACCGTTAATATAAAGAATAAGACCGTCTTTATAATCTCTTATTATTTCGACCATTCCTTCATCATCACCAGACAGAAAACGTCGGTAGCTGATTTCGCCGTTATCCATTGATTTCCCCCTCTCCGAAAAAATTGACGCACTTTTATCGAATTATTAGACGTATAAAAGTTACAATTCTCTCAATGAAATAAAAAAAATTAATTAATATAACCGTCTTTGTGCCGTCGGTCTGCTTCCCGAACGGTTTCCGTCCATTGAAACATCAAGACCTGACGTTCTTTCCATAGGCTGAATTATAACAGTTGCAGGACAATTTGAACTCCATTCAAACATATACGATTCTCCCGAACTCTGTCCTATAAAGTTACGCCATGAAACGTCCATTTTCATTGACGGGTCTGCACCAATCCAGCATACTACGGCATCGGGGTCTGCCTCAAGGGTAGAGCCGTTTGCAACATTGCTGAGAACAAGCGGATTTCCGTCCACCAACACGGCAACGTAAGCTTCCGGACCTGTTCCCGTAAGGGTTGAAGTGGCAAGACCTTTCTGCGAAATAACGCCCTGTCCGAGAAACCTGACTCCGTATTTGCAGTCCCTTGTAAACGCAAGGATATTTTCACTCTCAACGGAAATCGTTTCACCGTTTTCAAGATGATAAACAACAACGTGCTGTTGATTGTTTGCATAATATGTAACACTATCACCGCTAAATTCCACTTTCATCAATGGAAGATTTTCACCCGTAAATCTTCTCGCAAGCTGTCCGAGCAAAGCACGTCCCACATTTTCCTGAGGTCCGAGAAGAACCTTTGTAAACTTATAGTTCTTTGCACCGAAACATTCTCCTCCTATAAAAGCACCTGCTTTTGTAAAAACATAGTCACCTCCGCCGTGACAGGTAATCACAAGGCACAATTCATTCAAAGTTTCAAACTTAATCATATATCAACAATTCCTTTCAGATTATATTTACCCCGTACATTGCACAGAATCCTGCCAAATCCCTCGCAACGCCCGAACCGACGGCGTTGAATTTCCAGTTTCCGTTATATCTGTAAAGTTCTCCGAGAACCATAGCGGTAACGTTGCTGTAACACTCGTCAAGCTGAAAACGTGCCGTTTCCCTGTTGCTGCCGTCAATTATTCTTGCATAGATATTTTCCGTCATACCGAAATTAAGTCGTTTTTCAACGGCTTCATAAATAGTAACGGAAAAAACAATCTTCTGAACCATCGGATTTACTCTTGTCAGATTAATATCAATAACAGCGTCGTCACCGTTCTGAGCAGTCATATATTTTACACTGTTATCGGGGCTTGTATCCTGTCCATAAAATATAAACCAGTCATCACTTATAACCTTTTTGTTTCCGCCGAGCATGAACGCCGACGCATCAAGTTCACACCTTGAATCAAGTATATCCCAGCCCAGAGCAATCTTTATATTACGGCTGTCGGCAATGGTAATTTTCTGTCCTTTTTTAAGTATCATTCCGCCACCTGAAATATTTCGCTGTTTCTTCTGCGGACGGACAACAGGATTTTCTGTTACTGCATTTCTGTCAGCGGAAATTCTGCCGAAACTGTTATTGTTCAGCGTTCTTTTATCCAGACTGCCCCGAACATTCATAAATCCCTGTTTATTTGCAAGGGAATTTCTATTCACCGCACTCTTTTTATTCACAGGTATATTCAGTCCCATTTGTAACCCTCTTT
>CAMWVV010000218.1 GCA_947177755.1 uncultured Ruminococcus sp.
CTTTATATCTGTTAAAATAAATAAAAAAAGAATGTATTTATTGAATTATGTCATTTTTTGTGATATTATATATATAATACTTTACAGAACGGAGATATTGAAATTATGGATAATTTTGCTGAACAGCTTGTTAAGAAAAATGAAACATCATCTGACAAGACAAAACGTCTGTTAATGACGGTCGGCGGAACAGTCCTGACTGTCGTGCTTGCACTGTTCGGGTTTCTGACACTTGGTAATCCTGTATTGTCACTGCTTGGATTTCTGCTGGCGGTGGGAGCAGGCTACGGAACTTTTTTTATTGTTCAGTCGTCCCATGTGGAATATGAATATGCTTTCACCAACGGTGAACTTGATATTGACAAGATAATTGCAAAAAGAAAACGCAAATCATTACTCAGTATTGAAGTTAATAAATTTACGGATTTCGGAAAGTACCGTGATGACATCGAAGAGACTTCTGAAATGACTGTCGTTATCAGTTCAGACAATATAGCTTCACATGAATATTATGCGGACTTTCAGCACGAAAACTATGGTCTTACAAGGCTTGTGTTTTCTCCTGATAGCAGAATGCTTGATAATATAAAACGTTTTCTTTCGGGAAGTCTGAGAAGTAAGCTGGCAAGGGAGGAAATAAATAAAAATGAAGATAGTTAATCCTGAACAGATGAAAATGCTTGAAAACGAATCCGAAAAACTCGGCGTTTCAAAAAAGTTGCTTATGGAAAACGCAGGAAGAAAATTAGCGGAAGTTATAAGCGGTCATTGCCGTAATAACAGAAAAAAGAGAATTGTTTTTCTTGTCGGCACAGGAAACAACGGCGGTGACTGTCTTGTTTCTGCTGGTATTCTTTCGGAAATGGGATATAAAAATATAAGTATAATTTTAGTCTGCGGTATGCCGAAAACCGAACTTTCACAGAAAATGTATGGTCATATTTCCGAACGTATCAATATAAACGACAGTTATCAGTCGTATATATCGGAAGCAGACATACTTGTTGACGGAGTTTTCGGAACAGGTTTTCATGGTGAACTGAGCGGAAAGCTTATCAATATTTTTAGTATCGGCAGTAATGCTTACAGAATAGCAGTGGACGTTCCGAGCGGAGCAGACAGCAGAACAGGAAAAGTTTCAGACGGAACTTTCAAAGCGGATGAAACTGTTGCCTTTGGCTGTATAAAGACAGGAATGACACAGTATCCGTTAAGGGATTACTGCGGAAAGATAACGGTTGCGGATATAGGTATTCCTGAAAAAGCTTTTGAAATTCTTGGCGGTCAGTGTCAGTATTCGCTTATTGACAGTAAACAGCTTTCGGGTTTTCCGCCTGTACGCAAAAGTGACTCACATAAAGGAACATTCGGAAAAGTTCTGATTATTGCAGGAAGTTCACTGATGAGGGGAGCGGCGTTTCTTTCGGTAATGGGTGCATTGAGGAGCGGTGCGGGACTTGTTTCGCTCGCAACCGTAGGAAAGTGTATTGATACGGTTTCTGTTCTTGCACCTGAATCAACATTCATTGAAATTGAACACGATGAAAACGGTTTTATGTGTTTTGAACCCGAAAAACTTAACCTTAAAAATTATAGTGCCATTGTTATAGGCTGTGGAATGGGCGTTACTTCCGAAACGACCGAATTGACGAAATTTGTCGTACAAAATTCAGAAGTTCCCGTAATTATCGATGCAGACGGAATAAACTACATAGCTTCGGACATAGATATTTTACTAAAGAAAAAGACAGACATTATTATAACTCCTCATACAGGCGAAATGTCAAGACTTATGAAATGCGATATTGATGAAATATCTGCAAACCGTTTTGATTCTGCCAGAAAGTTTGCTGAAAAATATGATATTACAGTTGTACTCAAAGGGGCAGGGACAGTTATTGCAGATAAAAACCGTACTGCTGTAAATCCTACAGGCAACGCAGGAATGAGCAGGGGAGGAAGCGGTGACATATTAGCAGGAATAATAGGAGCAATAGTTGGTCAGGGTTACAGTGCCTTTGAATCGGCTTGTGCAGGCGTATATATTCACGGACTTGCAGGAGATGTTGCAGCTGAAAAACTCGGACATGAGGCAATGCTTCCGAGGGATATTTTAGGGTGTCTGTCTGATTCATTCGGAATATTAAAGGAAAAGCATAAAAATTCAGGCGATTAATTATAATTTACCGCTCAGATGTAAAAAAGTCTTAAAAAATACACAGATTGGAGAAAGGTATTATGAAAAGGCTTATTTCATTTGCAGTTATGGTCATTACAGCTGTTATGTTTTTTTCGTGTTCTACTCCTCTCAAAAGTGAGATTTCACGGAAAAACGGGCTTAACTGTGCTTTTCAGTCGTCCGTTAATGTAACGATTGACAAGCTGAATGCGGACGGAGTGCTGAAACGTTTCGGCGACGGAGTATGGGACATTGAGTTTGAATCACCGAATACTTTAAGCGGTGTAAAACTGGAGTTCAGCGGAGGAAACGTCACAGCTTCGTATAAGGGACTTAATTTTTCCGTTCCACAGTCTGCACTTCCTGTCAAAGCTATGATGCTTAATCTGATTGAAGCGGTTGACACAAACGCACGTCTTGAAGAACTCAAGGGAAACGAAAACGGTGATATGCTTGAAGTGAGCGGAAGCCTTGAGGGCGGTGACTACATAATTTCAGTGAGCAGGGACGGCAAACTTTCCTCTTTTGAAATGGAAAACAACAAGCTGAAAATTGTCTTTACTGATATGAAAGAAATCGAGGGTACTACTGAACAGGAGCAGACAACAACCGAATCAGCTACGGAAACAGTTACAGAAATGACTTCTGAAACAGAAGAAAGCACAAAGCCTGTAAGTTTCGCCGAAGCTATGGGAATTGAAGGTGAAAACACAGAAGAAACAGCGGAATATTCCGAAACAGACGCAGAGGAAACAGTGGAGATTTTTGACGAAGAAGCAGAGCAGACGGTGGAAATCCCTGAAGAAGAGGCTGAACAGACGGTAGAAATCCCCGAAGAAGAAGCAGAATATTGAATTATGGGCGGAGCAGAATCCGCCCGTTTTTATGGAGAAATTTCACACAATTTTCGTGAAATTATCACCTGTTTTTTTTTTTTTTTTTATTTATTTTTTAAAAATTTTTTTTTTTAGGGTAATTTTTTTAAAAAAGAGAATAAGATAATGGGAGGTAAAATGGCGGTATG
>CAMWVV010000219.1 GCA_947177755.1 uncultured Ruminococcus sp.
ACCCTTGGCCGAGTTCATACTAATATCCTGTAGGGCGTTTGCGATAATCCGTGTTTTTGCACGTGACTTTTTTTCCATTCCCTTTGAAACACCGCCGAAAAACTGGTAACCGTTTTCGGTTTTTATAACAGCCTGGTCACCGCCTCTGCCCAGTGCCATATCAAGACATTGTTTGGCAATTTTTTCACTGTCGGCAAGTGATTCCGCACCAAGTCCGACACCTATTGAAAAAGTAAGCGGATACTTTCCTGCTATTTTTATATCTCTTGCAAGGTCAAGAATCTTGAATTTTCCGAAAATTATTTCGTCAATATGACGTTTTTCAATTACCGCATAGAAAGTGTTTGAACCGCTTTTCCTGACAAAGCCGTTTGTACTGCTCATAAAGTTTTCAATGAGTTTTTCCACTTCGACAGATGCCTGTGATTTTTCACTTTCCTTTGCATTCTGTAATATTTCGTCATAGTTATCAACTGTTATAACAACAACATTCGGGTGTGTTTCGTCAAATTTTCTTTTAAGCGAGATATATTCCGTTTCGTCGTGAAAGCAGAGAAAATTAAAGGATATACTGTCATTTTCTGATTTTTCGCAGCTTACACGGTATGTACTGCCGTTTATTGTGCATAAACCGCTTCCGTCCGCAATAATACTGTCATAATTCAGATTTGCGATATTTTCAATGCTCATGCCGTAAAGATTACGTTCAGGACTTATTTTTTCGGAAAAAGCGGTGTTATACCATATAATCTTTTTTTCGCTGTCAATTACGGCAACGGGTGAGGGCAGTGAATTTATGTATTCAGCCGTCGAACTTTCAAGATGTTCACTCATTCGGGTAATGTGCCGTATTGTATTTCTTGATAAAAGGAACATTTCAGCGATAAACATTAAGGCAGTTACGATAGCCGAAACAAAACAAATCATTCCCATAGCAGTGTCATAACTGCTCAGAAACAGCGAAGCAACCGTTGTTTCCGCAATAAGCAGAAAAAGCAGGATTAATGAAACTGCCGGAAATTTCTTTTTCAATTTTACAGCTCCTTTCGGGAACAAATCAGGTTTCCATAATAATGGGTAAAATCATAGGACTGCGTTTTGTTTTCTGGTAGATGTAGTCTGAAAGTGCGTCACGCAGTTTGCCTTTGAGAGTGTTCCATTCTCTCAGTTCGGCATTTGAACAGTGGTTCAGTGTACTTATAAGAACGTGCTTGGCATTTACAATAAGCTCTTCCGATTCCCTTACATACACAAATCCTCTTGATATTATGTCAGGACCTGCCACAATTTCATTTGAACTGCGTTCAATTCCTATTACTATTATAATAAGACCGTCCTGTGCAAGATGTTTTCTGTCACGGAGAACAATAGAGCCAACGTCTCCTACGCCAAGACCGTCAACAAGGGTACGACCCGCAGGAACTTGTGAAACAACGCCCATTTTGATACCGTCGGTTTCTATTACATTGCCTATTTCGGCGATAAATATATTCTCCTGCGGTATACCCATCTGAATAGCAAGGTCACTGTGCTTCTTCAGATGTTTGTATTCACCGTGTATGGGAATAAAGAATTTAGGCTTTGTGAGGGAAATCATAAGTTTGAGTTCTTCCTGACAGGCGTGACCCGAAACGTGTACTTCATACATCGCTTCATATACGACTTCAGCCCCCGATTTCATAAGTTCATTTACAACACGTGTGACATATTTTTCATTGCCGGGAATGGGAGTAGCAGAAATAATTATGAAGTCAAGAGGTGTTATGTTTACTTTTTTGTGGTCGTTCATAGCCATGCGTGTAAGGGCGGACATCGGTTCTCCCTGGCTTCCCGTAGTTATAAGGACTATTTTTTCACTCTCATAATTGTTCATCATTTCTATGTCAATTATAATTCCGTCGGGAACATTTAAGTATCCGAGTTCTATGGCGGTGTTTATTACATTTACCATGCTTCTTCCGAATATGGCGACTTTTCTTCCGTACTTGACGGCACAGTTTATAATCTGCTGTACTCTGTGTATATTCGAAGAGAAAGTAGCTATTATAATACGTTTTCCCTCGCCTTTCTGGAAAAGCTTGTCAAACGATGCGCCTACTGTTCTTTCGGAGTGGGTATATCCTGGGCGTTCGGCATTTGTGGATTCTGACATAAGTGCAAGAACGCCTTTGCTTCCGAGTTCACCGAAACGTGCAAGGTCAATGATTTTTCCGTCAATAGGGGTATAGTCAACTTTAAAGTCACCTGTATGGACAATCACACCGGCAGGCGTATGAATTGCCATTCCCACGGAATCGGGGATAGAATGGTTTACTTTTATGAACTCAACAGCCATACACCCCATTTTTACGGTTTTTCTCGGTTCTACTACGTTGAGGCTTACTTTTCCCGACAGCCCCTGTTCTTTAAGTTTTCCCTCAATAAGACCTATCGTAAGCCTTGTTGCATAGACGGGAACGTTGATTTTTTTAAGAAGATAAGCAAGACCGCCTATGTGGTCTTCATGACCGTGAGTAATTACAATGCCTCTTAGTCTGTCCCTGTTTCGTTCAACATATGTGAAATCGGGGATTACAATATCAACACCAGGCATATCCGCATCAGGAAAAGAAAGACCGCAGTCAAGAATGAACATATCGTTTGAACATTCAAAAACGGTCATATTTTTGCCGATTTCGTTCAGACCGCCCAATGGAATTATTCTTACTGCTGTTCTTTTGACTTCCTTTGTCTGCCTCGGACGTGACTTGTATTGAATTTCTGTGGGAATATCTGAATAATCATGTTGTATGGCAGTTCTTTTTCTGGAGTATCTTTTCTGATTCACATTGCCTTTTGCCGATGTTTGTCTGGGTCTTTTTGTTTTTTCTTTTTCGTTCACTATATAACCTCGCTTTCTGAAAATGGGTGAATGTTTAGAATATTCCGGAAAAAATGATAAGTCACATACCTGAAAGTATTAAGTAATTTAAAAAGGCAGTTGAGAAACGGTCTTGAATTTTTAATAAGGTAAATTGCTTACAGAAAGAAGAAATCCGGAAAAGTTATATATTTAACGGCATGGTGTCTGCCGATAAAGTCTTTAAGTACACGCTCCCGAACAGATTGTTAAGCCTGTCGGAAGCATAAACGATATATTTATAATTATACAATAATATTGTATCTGTGATAAACAGCTGTACTTTAGCAGCACTGC
>CAMWVV010000220.1 GCA_947177755.1 uncultured Ruminococcus sp.
CTTGAATAAAATATAATCAGAGAGAATAGAGTTGAATTTAATTGTACTTTGATAGCCGTCCGAACAGGTGTAGTTATGAAGCAACAGAATGTTATCATTTTAGTGTAAACCTGCTCCACAAAGTATACCTTGTTATACTTTCATCGTTGGTTCTGTACCATTTTGTACGTGTAAAGTCGTTCATTGAAGCGGAGCAGGTTAGGGGAAATGCTGAAAAGTTTTGGTTTCTGGTCGTTCGTCCAACGGCTTAACTCTCTTTTCACACAATTCTAAATATTTTTTTGTTGTAGCTGCCGAATACTTCCCCACTATAAAAAATTCAAATTTCAAGTTTTTTCATGCAGTTATACACTGACATTGATGCAGAAATGTTGCGGTCTTGACCTGCTCCATTCTTCAATCATTTGATAATAAGTAATCATTGATAATGTTTGCGAATCAATTCTAAAAAACAGGATTATTTTCTATAATGGCAAATTTGCCACAAAAATGGCACGGTTGTGGCACGATTGTGGCAAATATTTTTTTTTAAAAATCCCTATTTATAGCCTTTATTTTTTTAAAGTGGCAAAAGTGGCATACTTTTTCTATTGTTCACACAGGGAAAAATTACAATCAAAATAATTCTATAATATAAAAAAATATATAGGATTAAAAAAAACGTGCCATTTTTGCCATTATTGTTATTTTATGCCTATTTACAGGCGAAAAAAAGTGGCAAATACAAAAAAGTATTTGCCATAGTATTTGCCACATAATATGTTTTTCTTTCTGTTTATAGGGATAAATTCCGTAATGGCAAAGTTTATAAATTTGCCACATATATTTGCCACTGGATTTTTATTTGACTGAATCAAAAATATAATATGCTTCTTTGGTATCAGTATTAAGAGTAAAACTATAGTATCTGCGTGTTGAAGTTTTTCTTATCAACTTATCCGCATCAGTTTTAAAGTATTCAGCAATTTCTTTTTTAAAGTCTATAACTTTGGGATTTTGCAGACCTGTATTATCTCTACACCACTGAATCATAACATCATGCATCACTTTAGTTGTTACGCTATCAAGGCTTCTGTTTTTTCTCATAACACAACATTCTTTGAAGAACAACAGATAGGGGGAGTTCTGCACCTTATATACTTCCAGTAACTGCTTGCTACTCTCTGGTACTGAAAAGTTATAGCCGTTATTTATTGCAACTTTCAAAGCCTGAATAGCCTTATAGATAATACCACTACTCTCACCAACAAGCTTGTCTACTAAATTTGCATCACGTTCTGATTCAGGAACACGGTGCGTACAAGCTACAGGAATAATGCGGTTGTATACGTGTTCTCCCCTGTCACCGCCAAACTTTGGCAACTGATTACAGCAGAACCATAACAGACCTTTGAATGTATAATTGAAACTGTCACGGCATTTACCCTCAATCATGATTGAATCACCGCCCGTAAGCTGTTTGAATATCTTCAACTCTTTGATAGGCATAAAGCCTGCATCAGAGTTACCATAAAGACGTTTGTTATAGATGTTGTATGTTCCGAAACGTTTTTCAAGGTCTTGCAAGTCACCATTACTACAATTTTCCTCTCCGATAAGTCTTTCAACGAACCTTTTCAGAACCGATTTACCCGTGCGACCTTCACCAACAAGGAATAAGCTGTTACCATTATGTCCCCTAAATCTGTAACCATGTACATTTGAGATAGCAGCACCGACAAATTCAAGCAGAAGTTGTTGCTTTTCCTTGTCACCGTCGGTAAGTTCATTGAAAAATTTGTCAAATATCGGTGTAGCCTGCTCCCCGTTAAAGTCACACGGTATCTGGATAGAGGAAAATATATCAGGCGTATGAGGTGTAAGCTCCATAGTATCAAGGTGCAGAATACCATTTCGGAAGTTTATTATTCCCTCATTAGCGTTCAGTTCTCTTTCATCACGGTATCTGTGAATATCGGCACAAACATTCTTTGAAATCTCATTCACATCTTTCATTCTTACTTTTAATGGGTCATATGTCGCTATAATATCGGTTATATAGGCTTGTAAGCGGTTAATCGTGATATTATTGTAAACACCATTACTATACCAGTAAATACGCTGTGTGATACTGTCTGAGTTCTCCGTAAAGCAGTATTTTTCATTTTTCCTTATATATTCCGCACATAATGCCGGATATACAAAATAATCCTGCTTTTTTTCGCTGAAAACAAAGAAATCTGGGTATTCAGACTTATGTGTGGTTTGATTGGACGGAGTAATAGGTAATGGAGCAGGTATGTAATCAGTCGCATTTGTGATAGCGTTCTGGAGCAGGTCTATAGCCTTTTTCATTCCGACAGCTTCAGCAATATCAGATATATCACCTTTTGGCTTAACGTCCTTGTATATGTCCGTCGCTCTGATTAGCTTTACTGGAATGCCACTCTTTACAAGGCTTTCAGAAGTCTGAATGCCTGCCTTTTCACCGACTTCATCATTATCAGTAAGAACTATACAACTTTTTCCCGTCAAGTATTCATTATAGTCTGACTTCCACTTTGAACCTGCTCCATTAGGTGAACTTGTTGCAGTATAGCCCATGCTTTCAAGTGTTTCAACGTCTTTTTCGCCCTCAACAATGACTACTGTATCTGCTGATGAGAGCTTGTGGAGATGATACAGGGGGATTTTCAAGCCGTTCAAGCCGGTTATATATTGTCCTGTCTGTTTATCATATCTTTGCCATAATGTCGTTTTATCCCCTGCTTTACGGTTTTTTCCTCGCTTGTTAGTATATTCTGCAAGATACTTTGTTATAAATTTCTTTGCAATAGGCGTACCCTGACTGTCTGTGTAGATGTGTTCACGCTGTTTTGTTATATCCTCAAATTTCGGACGTGGTGGAGTCAAGTAAATGGAATTTTTCGGAAGTCCTCCGGCTGACATGATTTCATCGAATGTGCAGTTATGCTTACAGTCCATAAGAACTACTGGTTTACCGTTGCCACTTTCTTTTACTGTAATGTAAAGTTTTTCATGTCTGCATGAAGGGCAAACCGCTATTATTTCTCCGTTGCTGTCAGGCTTTTTCACTTCAAAATGTGACATAAAGTCATTAAAAAGTCTTTCCTGTTGTGTGTCTAAAATCATTGTTTCCTCCTGAATTTTTCGGTTTTGTACAAGCGAACGACTTTATT
>CAMWVV010000221.1 GCA_947177755.1 uncultured Ruminococcus sp.
CCAAAAGACTTATTGATACATATCCGGATAAAGATATGCATGTCTAGCAGCTTTAACAATCTCTTTGGCATTATTTATATCTACATATAAAATACTAGCTTTTTCAATTACTTCATATTTTACTGCACAGTTAAGTATTTCATTAATTGAGGCGGTATTATCAATGTAGCCTGTTGCAATCATTGAAACTGATATTAAAAACTCTGGTGTAATTAATCGATTTTCATCAATCTCAGCATTAACATCAAGTATATTCCAAAATTTTGCTTTTTCCACATCATCTTCAAACGACTCATCGCTATATATTTCAAAAGTGTCAATTACTAAACGTAAAAACTCTCTGTTAGTCATTATGTCTGACTTTACTTCATTTGATTCATATATGGTGTTTTCAGCAACTATTGAAAATACTTCATCAGATTCTAAATCGGATATTGTACTTGATTCTGAAAATGCAGACTCTCCGATATTATTATCTTTATTTGCACAAGATGTTACACTGATTGTCAATGTAAGCAATGCAAGCATTAAAAACATTTTTTTCTTAAACATAGCGAATTTCTCCATTTACATATTTTATTAAGAACAAGGTATAATGTATTTAAAGCAAAAATAAATAAGAAAATATAATTTTTCGTTAAATATATCTTTTGCGAAAGTCAAGATTAATGTTTATTAAATTTTCAAAATGCATATTTTTTAAAAATTAAGAGAAATACGTTTCATAAACTGACGTTTTTGGTCAAAATCGGAATGAACATATCTGTTGAGAGTGACTTCAACAGAAGAATGTCCAAGAATTTCAGACAGACTTTTCACATCAAAGCCGAGTTTCATGCACTTTGTAGCGAACATATGCCTTAAAGAATGAAAATGCACTGACGGCAAATCTGCGTTTTTCAGTATTGATACAAAACGGTACTGCAAAGTTCTCGGCTCTGTGGGATTTATTGCTCCTGAAATAAGGTATTCATTATTGTTCCCTTTGAATTTTTCAAGAACTGGCATAATACATTCGGGTATCGGGATTTTTCTTTTCGATGATTCACTTTTCGGCTCAGTAATAATAAGTTTGGTTTTGCTTTGCCCATTAATTGCCTTGATGCGTTGAATAGTTTTTTTGACGGTCAGAATACGTTTTTCGAGGTCTATATCACACCACTGCAATGCACACAGTTCGCCGATTCTGATACCAGTTGACATAGCAAGAGCAATGCCGAGCGTTGTGGTATTCTGATTTTTGACTATATAATGTTGCAATTTTTGCTGTTCATCATTATTTAAAAGCGTTACTTCAGTTTTTTTGGACTTGGGCAGAGGAATGCTGTCAAGAGGATTGCAAAATTGATACTTGTTGGAAGCGTACCTGAAAACCGACTTCAGCATAACAAGAATATCCGATATATAGCGGTTTGAAAGTCCTTTTTTCTGTCTTGATTCAATAAAACGGCAGATGTCGGATTCGTCAATTTCACTTGCATTTATGTCCGAAAATTCAGGAATTATATGTTTTTCGGCTTTCATCAGATAGTTTGCTGCAGTAGATTCCTTGATTCTGAAACGAATATTCTGAAACCATTCTGTAAATAATTGTCCGACAGTTGTTGCACAGCAATTATTCTGCTCTGATTTGCGACTGGTGTCTATTTTCTGTTCTACTTCTTCTCTTGTATGACCGAAAAAATAACTGAAAAGTCGTTTGCCGTCTTTATCCTTGCCTCTTGAAACACGACCTTCGAATCTTCCATCCCGTCTGTAATAAATGTTGTACTTTTTCATTAAATTCCTCCTGTTTTTTGGTAAATAGTGTACAAAAATTATAAGTAAATCAGCACACTTCGACAATTTTTTTAAATCCTATTGACTTTTAGAAAAAATTATGATATACTAATAGCAAAATAATTATATCACATTTTCGCAAAAGATATATTTAATGAAAGCGTTATGACTAAGTCGGATTTTTACTGATAATTCGGCTTTTTTGTTTTTGCCTTTGAACGGATTTGACCGTCAACTTGACAAATGACTGTAATTTAATGTATAATAATCATGGTTCGCAACGCTTTCAAGGCTCATAGCTCTTTCATCACGTTCACCAACAAATGCTATCTTGTTCTTGTTTTTCATCAAATCAACGTTGGAGCAAGTTGAATAATGGAATTTTTGTGTGTTTGTATTCATGATATAGTCCGCATCATTAAAAATTCTGCTCTACGGTCGTAACTTAAATGAATATTTCAAAGTTGTTTCAATATAGCGGTTGTAGTTTCAGAAATTGTTGATATTTCGGTTTTATTAGACGATTTACAAGAAACAGAAAATGTCAAAAATAACGCTGTAATTGTTAGAAAAAATCAGCTTTTTAAATCTTGTCGGCATATTTTTATTGTTAAAATTCAACAAGTAAAAACTCCTTTATGAGAATTTTAAAAGACTTTTCTTGTTGATTTTTCGTAGAAGTACGAATTTTGCGATATGTTTTCTACCGAATCGTATCTTTATTGGATACTGTTCGGATTTTTGTTTTATATGACCTTTTTAAAATGTAATATATAAATTTATATGTTCAAATTCAAGAAACTGACGGCAGTTTTGCGTTATTGTTCTCAGTTCAACTCCTGACGGTCAGAATACGTTTTATATGCTATAAATATATTATGCCACAATTTGTACCAAATGTCAATGGTACGATTTGTGGCGTGGTATAATCTCTCTGAGGTGAATTTTATGGTATATGAACGAATCCGAAATCTCAGAGAAGATATGGATATGACCCAGCAGCAGATAGCAGACAAACTGTTTATCAACAGGAGAACATACTCCAGTTATGAAATCGGTGTCCGCAGTATTCCGACAGAAATTCTAAGCAGTATAGCTGACATCTTCAGTACAAGTACCGATTATCTTATTGGTCGTACAGATGTAAAACAGCCATATCCAAAAAGTAAGAATAAAAGCGTATAAAAAATTTTGTTATCTGAAAAAACATTATGGAAAGCGTATACTCTCCATAATGTCTGCTTCTAAATCTTTTTCTATCTTGAAAGAGCTTATTTCACAGTTTGTGAAGCAGGATATAAAACATACTAGTGTATTGACACAATGAAAATTAACTTAAGCCTATCTTGATTTCACACC
>CAMWVV010000222.1 GCA_947177755.1 uncultured Ruminococcus sp.
CTAAAACCTTTAGGTCGTGCGCAGGCGCAGTTGGTGATTAGTTTAAGTTTATGTTTATTAAAATTTAAAAATCCTGGAAAATTTGGATTATTCGCGGCATTTTCGGGTGATGGTTTATCATAAAAAAGGCTTTTGACTGCGGTTTCAGAACTGCAAGCGGAATCGGTCTTGACATCACAAACGATGTGATTGAAAAATATAATTCACTTCTCGACGATTACGAAAATCTCGAAAGCGATTACTACGAACTTCTTGAAGAATAATCAACTTCGTCTCAAATTGAGACGAAGTTACAACAATAACTTTTCGCCCAGTGGGCGAAAAGTCAGCGAAAGGACAATTGACAATGAGAAAGAGAGAATTTGTCGGTGTTTTTATCGGGATTTTTACTGCAATAATCTGCTTTGTTTTCGGCAGAAATAAGGGATTTATTGAAGGTTACAGAGATGCTGACAACACGATGAAAAGTGAAAGTTTTAAGTCTTTTTGACGGCATTTCATGCGGACGGCTGGCACTTGAACGTGCCGGTCTTTCCGTAGAAAAATATGATGCTTTTGAAACTGATAAATATGCAGTTTCCATTTCAAAGAATAATTTTCCCGATATTATTCAGCACGGAGATGTATTTAACGGCGATTTTACGCAGTTCAAAGGCTATGATTTACTTATCGGCGGAAGTCCGTGTACATACTGGAGTCTTGCAAAAAAAGGCAGAGAAATAAATCCAGACGGCGAGGGTTTCAGACTTTTTATGCAGTATGTGAGGGCTTTGGAAGAATCATACTGTAAATATTTTCTGTATGAAAATAATCAGTCCATTCATAAAAATATCAAAGATGCAATATCCGAAAAGCTCGGTATTAAGCCAATTATGATTAATTCCGCACTCGTTTCAGCACAACAGCGAAAGCGTTGTTACTGGACGAATATTCCGAATGTTACTCAGCCTGACGATAAAAATATTATGCTGAAAAATATTCTTGAAAGTGGGATTTCGTGGCAGGATAAAAGTTACTGCATGACGGCAAGTTATGACGGTGCTGTAATAAAAAATACGCTTGAACGAAAACAGCGAACTATGATAGCTGTGCCAATTCGTATCGGTGAATACGGCAATGGCGGTCAGGGACAGCGGATTTATTCAGTTCATGGAAAATCTGTAACGCTTTCTGCAAATGGTGGTGGTCAAGGTGCAAAAACCGGACTTTATAAAATTGATTTGCCAGACGGTGACTACATAATTCGAAAATTAACGCCTGTTGAGGCTGAAAGATTGCAGACTCTGCCCGATAATTACACGGCTGGAATCAGCAATACTCAGCGTTATAAATGTATCGGAAACGGCTGGACTGTTGATGTAATTGCACATATTTTAGAAGGACTTAAAAATGTCGAATAAAGTTTTTGAAAAGTCCCTTGAAACCGAAAATTACGCTATTTCAGACAGTTACGCAAAGGCAGTAAATGTGATTTTTCATAGTAATACAGCCGTTTGCAGTATCAGCGGCGGAAGTGACAGCGACATCGTTCTTGACATCGTTCACAACGTTGACGAACTGAAAAAAGTCGCATATTACTGGATTGATACAGGACTTGAATTTTCCGTAGCAAAAGACCATATTTCTTTTCTGGAAGAAAAATATGGCATTGAAATTCAGAAAATCAAGCCTGAAAAATCAATTCCGACTTGTGTCCGTGAGTATGGTGTTCCGTTTATTTCAAAGTATGTTTCAGAACAGATGATGCGTTTGCAGGCACATCATTTTCAGTGGGAGGACGAGCCTTTAGAAATTCTTTTGCAGAAATATCCGAACTGCAAAACTGCTCTGCAATGGTGGTGCAATGCTTATTATACAGCCGAAAATGGAGTACAGCAGATGAGCAGATTTTCAATAAATCGCAACAAGTGGCTGAAAGAATTTATTATGCAGAATCCGCCTGATTTTCCGATTTCAAATAAATGCTGTGAATATTCAAAGAAAAAACCAGCCAGAAATTTTATAAAAAGTATGGAGGCTGATTTGGAAATCACCGGAATCCGAAAGTCTGAGGGCGGTGTGCGTTCTGCAAATTACAAGACCTGTTTTTCAGAAAGCAAATCAAAAAATTGCAATACTTACCGTCCGATTTTTTGGTATTCTGACAGTGACAAGCGAATTTACGAGCAGTTTTATGATATTCAACATTCTGAATGTTACACGAAATACGGTATGAAACGCACCGGCTGTGTCGGCTGTCCGTTCAGTCCGCACATCACGGAAGAACTGGAAATTATCAAAAAATATGAGCCTAAACTGTACACGGCAGCGGTTAATATTTTTGGAAAATCCTACGAATATACACGCAAATATCGTGAATTTGCAAAAGCTATGAAAGAACAGGAGAAAAAGAAAAAATGTACGGAACTTACATAAAAAGGTGGCTTTTAGCGATTGTTATGGCGTTGCAGTCACATTCGGCAACGGTCGCCGAAAATGAAATTAAATCAACGGAAATTTCGTCTCTTGAGGTTTCGACGGTTTCTGTTTCATGCCTGAAAGTCACATGGGACTGTGAAGAAAATACGCAGTATTCCGTGACTTGCAATGCCCTTGATGATAATTACGAATATGCCAATAACATTTATTTTGAATTTAAATCGAACGGTCTCTGTTATATTACTGGACTTCGTGAAAACAACGAATATTCCGTAACTGTTGAGGGTACGTACATTGACGGCACAATAAAATCCGCATCTGCTGATGGAAAAACAGAAACCGTTGAAGTCATATGGGATTTCGACCATAAGGACGGCTGGACTTCGTGTTTTGCGGGAGAACGTCAAAGCGGTCTGACTTTAAATCCGTCGTGGAGTGCCATTCAGGGTGCAACCTGCGATAAAATCACGAATACAGGCATTATGCGTGACGAGTACGGCGATTATTGCTGTGCAATGGGTATTGCTTACGGATACTGCAACGACCGCTTTCTTGTAGAACTTGATAATGGTCAGCAGTTTACAACAAAAATTTGTGACAGCAAAGGTTATGCCGATGACGGAAATGGAAATTATCACTGGTTCGGCGGAGAGGGCAACGGCAAGTGCATTATTGAGTTTATTTACGATGATTACAGTCTGCCGTCCTGTGTG
>CAMWVV010000223.1 GCA_947177755.1 uncultured Ruminococcus sp.
GTAACGGCACGAAAACAGGCGAGAGCCGTTCATACCGACAAGCCAGTCAGCTTTTGCCCTTGAAAATCCTGCGGAAAATAAATCGTCATAGTCGCTCATAGGTCGCATATTCCGCATAGCTTTGCGGATTGCAGATTCTTCCAGCGATGACACCCACAGACGTTTTACAGGCTTGCTACTGCAAATCATGTTGTAAACATAGCGGAAAATGCACTCACCCTCACGGTCGGCATCGGTCGCACAGACAATTTCCGTTACGTCATTTCTCCTGAAAAGTTCTTTCAGAATTTCAAACTGTTCTTTTGTGTTTTCGGAAACTTTGAACATCCATTTATTTGGAATCATCGGGAGCTGCGAAAAACTCCATTTTTCGTGCCAGCCGTTGAGGTAATCGTCCGGATATTTCAGTCCCACAAGATGACCGAGACACCATGAAACAATATGATTTTCGCCCTCAATAAAGCCTTTTTTCTTGTTTGTAGCACGGACGACAGGTGCTATCGCTTTTGCAACGCTTGGTTTTTCTGCAATAATTAAAATCATAAAAATTCACTCCTTTTTAAATTTTAAAATACGTTCATTTGCTATTCTGCAAAAAGTTTCCGAAATTTCAAATCCTATATATCTGCGATTAAGTTTTTTGGCGGCTATACAAGAAGTCCCGCTGCCTGAAAAAATATCGCATACAACATCATTGACACCGCTGAAATATCGCACTGCCATTTCTGGAATTTCTTCCGGAAACGGTGCAGAATGACCAGAAATATTTTCGCCTTTGCAATTTATTTTAATTATGGGATTTATTTTCACAATATCCCTCTGCCAATTTTTTCTGAAATTTTCAGGAATTTCATTTTCAGCGGTTCGATAATCGTTCATCATTACACTACGTGCGGAAAAGCGTTTTCCTCTGTTATTGGCTGATTTTGTAGGGCAGTCAGGATTTTTGCACTCCCAGGACTGCACTCCGATACTGGTACAACTATTTGAATGCGTAATAATTTTATTGCAATTAGGACACGGAATTTTCGTCTTATTCAGTTGATTTTTCGCAAATATCAGAATATGTTCATAGCAGTTGACAGGATACTGATAGTACGGATACGGTGGATTTCCAAGATTTCTTTTGCTTTGAGGCTCACCTTTATCCCATATGTAGTCATCAATAAACTGAAAACCAATATTTTCAAGCATGGTTATGAAATACGCACCAAGCGGAAGTTTTCTGACCTGCCATTTTGACAGTCCGGTTTGGCAGACAATATCACCAACATTCACGACAATACAATGATGATTTTTCAAAGTACGGAATACCTCAGAAAATATTTTTTCCATATCTGAAAGATACTGTTCGACCGTTTCCCAGTAAGAATATTCACGGGCATTGTAGTACGGCGGAGATGTTACTACAACATCAATGCACTCATTGTCAAGTATTTTCAATCCAGACAGACAGTCGATATTGTAAATTCTGTTTGTTTCCAGCATAAAAATTTTCACCTCTGTAAAAACTCTTGATTTTTTTCGTGAGATATGTTATAATATACTTGAGAGGAAGTGATGCAATGGCAGGAGAACACAAAAGTCAGGCTCATAAGGAATATGATGCACTTGCAAAGAACCTTCTTGCCCACAAGGAAGTTATCGCCAATATTTTAAAATATGCTGTCAGAGAGTTCAGGAACTGCTCAATCAAAGAGATTATTTCTTGTCTGAACGGAAAACCCGAAATAGCAACCGAACCTGTCGATGATGAATACCCACCCAAAATGGATATTGCCGGTTCTGAAACAGTTTCGGCTTCTGAGGGAACACGAACATATGATATCAAATTCAAGGTAAAACTTCCGAATAAAGATGAAGAAATTGAATTAATCATCAATATTGAGGCACAGAATGATTCACATCCCGGATATATAATTGAAAAGCGTGGAGTTTATTACATCTGTCGAATGATTTCGTCGCAGTATAATGTTGAATTTAAAAATTCTGACTTCAACAAGCTGAAAAAAGTATATTCGATATGGATTTGCACACATTCACCTAAAAAAATTGCAAACACTATCACAAGATACAGCCTTAAACCTGAATGCGTTGTAGGAAATGTGCCTGATTGTCCTAAAAATTATGACTTAATGGAGCTTGTAATGATAAATCTTGGCGAGTCAGACGAAAACTATGACGGACTTATAAAAATGCTCGATACACTTCTTAACAAGTATATTGATGACAGAGATAAGGCACTGACAATTCTTGAAAACGAATATTCAATCCCATTCAAATCAATCAACAAGGAGGTTGATTCTATGTGTAATTTAAGTCAAGGAATATACGACAAGGGCAAAGCCGAAGGTGCAATTGAAGGTAAAATTCAGGGCAAAATCGAAGGCAAAATCGAAATGATAAAAGCTATGCTTGAAGAAGGAACTACACTTGAAACCGCCCTTAGAATAGCCAAAATCGACAAGGAAACTTACGAAAAGTATAATTCATAATCAGCATATCATGCACAGTCTTTTGCGGACTGTGCATTTTTTATTCTTTTTTGGTAAGTCTGAGGTAATCGTTGAATTTAATCAGCACCGGAAATCTGTAATTTGCGGTCATTCTGCCGATATATCCAGCATTTATCAGAGCATCAAGCACGTCTGAGGCTTTGTCAAAATCATCAATTCCGAAGTAGTCACGGATTGTCTTGTTTGTGATACTTTTCTGCGAACAGATTGACAGAACAAGTGATGACAGCTTGTTTTCTGAAACTCCGTCAATTTTCACGTCACAGAACGGTTTAAATTCATGCGTTTTTTCTTCCGAATCATCACGGACTGCAAAAAAGTCCTCATCTTCATCATCGTAGAAGTCGAAATCCTCATCATCAGTATTTTGCTGTTTCTGGTTGTTTTCGCCGTTAAATTCTCCGTACTTATATACGGCATAGGCAATTCCCGAAATCACGCTGATTCCGACAATTCCCTTTATAATTTTTGAAATTTTCATATAAATTTCCTCCTTAATACTCTATGGGTTCACCATAGTTGATTTTTTTGATTGACTTGATATTTGAACACAAATCCATTCCGCACCAGTTGTAATATCCCCAGTTTCCGCTGAAAGCC
>CAMWVV010000224.1 GCA_947177755.1 uncultured Ruminococcus sp.
AAGTAAATTCAGCCTTTTTTCAAGCTGTTCAATAGGTACACTGTTTGCGTGTGCGGAAACTTTCTGTATTAGAGAGTTCCTTGACCTTGAAACAGAGAAAGTCATCGGCTGAATATTTTCAGTTTTGGATTTGTTTTTTTCGGGGGTGTCTGGTTCTTTTTCGGGGTCTTCGGATTGATTTTCGTCAGGCTCTTTCTCCGGAACAGTTTGAATTTTGTTTTCGGAAAAAAGAATGTCATCCACAAATCCAAGCTGTAAAGCCTTTTCAGCATTCATCCATGTTTCCTCGTCCATAAGGCGTGAAATTTTCGCACGGCTGAGGTTGGTTTTTCGGGCATAAGCGTTGATGATACTTTCCTTGACTTCCTCAAGCACTGCGATAGCCTTTTCCATATCTGACTTATTTCCAGCCGCAAAAGTCATAGGATTATGAATCATAATCATACCCGTTGGTGAAATCAGAGTTTCGTCGCCAGCCATAGCCACAACAGATGCCGCTGATGCCACTATACCGTCAATCTTGACTGTAATTTTTCCATTGTGATTGCGGAGCATGGTGTAAATCTGACTTGCCGAGAAGCAGTCTCCACCTGGTGAGTTAAGCCAGACTGTAAGGTTGCCTTTTACTTTGGAAAGTTCGTCACGGAACATAGCCGGAGTAATCTCATCTCCCCACCATGTTTCGTCTGAAATAGGTCCGTTAAAAATCAGTTCTGCTTCTTCGGTGTCGAAGTTTTTGAAGTTCCAGAATTTTTGCATTTTAAGCCTCCTTATCTTCATTTTGTTGTGGGAAATTCAGTCTTGCAAATTCCCCGAAATAATTAATTGCTGCTTTATCGTAAGCCACCGCAGCATCAAATGGTGTAGTATAATAACCAAGACTAATCGTTACTTTATTAACTGTAATTCTTGCATTATATTTTCCGGATTGATGCCTTGTAACGCCCTTATATCCATTACAATTAGTCCTGTTGGCACTATTCCATGAATTTTCAATTGCAGTTGCTAAACGTAAGTTACATCTTCGATTATCTAATCTGTTTCCGTTTATGTGGTCTACCATGATATTTTCAGGATATCCCATCAAAAGCCGATGAAGAGTAACATATCCTGTTTGGCTACTCCATGTTCTTGCATATCCATAATTGTTTATTGACCATTTATACTTTTTCACAAGTTCAAGGTCACTGATATCAAAGATAAAAAAACGACCTTTGTCAAGTAAGCACTTAACATGGTCGTCTTCAATTATAAACTTTTGACAGTGACGGCATGACTTAGTATGACCGCTTTTCAAGTGACAGGTGGATACCTCTGTAAAATTGCCACAGTCACACTGACATTTCCACATGGCGTTTTTCTTATTAACAGATGTAATCTTGTGTATAACTATTAATTTTCCAAATTTCTGACCTGACAAGTCAATTTTCTTGCCCATTATTCCTATCCTCATTTCTATAGGCTGCACCAGCCATATTTAAAGGTGTCATACTGCCGTTCACCATATAGGTAAAACCGCCTTTATCTTCTGGAATCAGATTCATATTTTCAAGTGTTCTTATATCATTAGGACAAAGAAAACCATTTTGAATTCCGATGCTGTAACCCTGCATTCTGCTTGCATAGTCGCCTCTGAGCAGTCCCTCAACGTTGAATTTAATGAAATATTTTCCTTTTTCGTTGTCTTTGAGAAGTGATTTCTGTAATGCCTGTTCCCAGCGGACAAGCCACGGGTCAAGAGTGTACTTCACAAATTCAAGGCTCTGCTGTTCAATGTTGCTGAAAGTGGCACGGTCGAGGTCGCCAATCATGTGGAGCGGTACACGGTAAAGACGTGCGATTTCTTCAACCTGAAATTTTCGTGTTTCAAGAAACTGTGCTTCGTTGTTCGGAATGGAAATAGGCTGATATTTCATGCCCTCTTCGAGTACGGCGACCTTGTGAGAGTTGCCTGAACCGTAAGCATTATGCCATGCTTTACGGATTTTTTCGGGGTCGCTGATTGTTCCAGGGTGTTCGAGAATACCGCTCGGACTTGCACCGTTTGCGAAAAAAGCAGAGCCGTATTCCTCGCAGGCAAGGGAAATTCCGATAGCGTTCTTTGCCATAGCAATTGGCGAATATCCCACCAGTCCGTCAAAACCAAGTCCGCAGATGTGCAGGATATCTTCCTGTCTGAGAATTATTTCACCCTGTTCCCTGAGATTCGGATTTGCTTCGTCGTAACGGCTGTATCTGTAAATCAGACAATTATTTTCGTCACGGTCAACCTTTACCCTGTCTGGAGTCAAGGGATAAAGTCCCGTTACTTCGCCACGACCGTTTCTGATGATTTGTGAAAAAGCATTGCCATAAATTAAAAGATGTGACATAAGCGTTTCACGGAAAATAAAGCTCGTCATTTCGTGGTTAGGCTGGTCGTGAAGCAAAAAATAAAGAGGGTGCTTTATTGCCCTTTCCTTGCCGTTTTCTGTATACTGGTAGACGTGTAACGGTAATTGTGCCAGTGCCTCGGACAGCACACGCACACACGCATACACAACTGTGTGCTGCATTGCCGTGCGGTCATTTACTCGCTTTCCGCTGTTTGTCCGTCCGAAAAAATAACTGTATGACGGACTGTCATAACTGTTTTTGGGCTTGTCACGGCTCTTGAAAAGCCCTTTGAAAATTCCCATAGAAATCAACTCCTTTAAATAGAATCGGTGGAACATTATTGTTCCACCTTGTTTTATCGGTTCAGTTAAGTATAATTCTGATTGCGGGAATGTCTTCAGGTTCGTGCCAGATATCCGGGTGTGTTACTATACAAAGTTCCTTGACCGTGCAGCCTTGTGCGGCAAGTTTGTGAAGGTTTTCTATGAGTGAAAATGAACGCTCGGTAATTGCGATTGTTTCAACTCCCGCTTCTCTCATTGTCCTTACGAAGTCGCTCATGTCCGTATTCCACGGAAGGTGGTTGCATTCAAACTCACTGCTTTGTGAGTTGATGTTGAACTCGTAAGTCCGACAGGCTTCCCACTGCCCTTCTGTGAGTGAAAAGCCTTTGTTTTTATGTCTTTCAATGATTTTTTCAAATTAATCTTTGATTTTTTAATTCATTTTATTTT
>CAMWVV010000225.1 GCA_947177755.1 uncultured Ruminococcus sp.
GACTGATTCTGTTTTAGTTGTGCCGACTGGATTAATACGGAAAACTAAAAGCTGGTCAAGGTCGTATCCGTCAAGAATTTTCACACGTACTGTCTTGCTTTTTTCTCCTGCTTTGAATGTTATAGTTGTATCATCTAAAAAGCTGAAGTCTTTGTCTTTACGTGCATCTCCTGCAACAGGTGCTACTTCAAAAGTCATTGATTCAGTTGCAGTTTTATTTAATTTCAGTTCAAGGTCAATTATATCACCAGGCTTTACGGAAGAATTAAGTTTGCTGAAACTTACATTTACATCTTCCGTCAAACCAAGACTCTTATTATAGCCGACATCAGTCTTTGGATATACGGCGTATGCTCCTCTGTCTACACCGTTAGCACCTGAAGCTATAGCGGGACTGCCTGCTTTAAGTCGGAAATCACCTGCGGCAGCATTTTCAAACATCGGGTCTTTAGCAAGCTGGGTTTTGGACTTTATCTGAGTATTAAAGGCATCAACCGTAATCGGAGACTGTACAGGGTACATATATCGAACATACTCTGATGTTCGTGGAGAATACCACAGATTATTTCTGAAAATCTGAATGCCTCCGCCTTTTAAGTCTATGCCATGCCAAGAATGAAAACCGTCTACAGTAGTTTCTTTTACCACAATGCCCGAAGTATCATTACTGTTGAACATACTGTTTTCATCTTCGTAAGAAATATTGTTTATAACGTCATTATTCCATGACCTGTCCAGAGAAATACCGGTTTTCAGGTTATAAGTAACATTGTTTACCCACCTTGCGTCCCATGTTGAACCAGTATCCCAGAATGCTGAATAAAGTCCGGTTTCTATACGCTGTGCGGGGAAATTCATGAAGTATTCACCCACAGGCATACGTTTGTTTTCGTCAAGAGGTTTGTTATAGACGATATTTTCATATGCCCAGTTTCTTGTACATTCCGACTCATTAAACATGAAATAAGCGGTATTATGTGTAACGTTTCTTACTGCGGTAAAATCTCTTACGCTAATATCAAGCCATATTGTACCGCCGTTGACTGAACCTCCGGAGTAATTGAAAGCAAATGCGTTATTTCTGTTGCCGTCGGCTCTGCCACCAAGAGTTGACGATTCCGCACCGCCTGCACCTGCATTTTTGCCGATATTGCCGATAAATGTGTTTTCAGTTATAATGCAGTCCTTTGAACTGTCATCATAGCAGAGTGTTTCGCCGTAGACGCTCTGAAAATAATTGTTACGTACAACATTGTCTCGTCCAGCAATAGGAATTGTAACATCAGGACGAAGTACACCCTGAGATGTCCACTTCCAAGGTGCATTGTAAACACAGCCTATGTTTTTAAACTGATTATTAATAACAACATTTCCGTTGCCTCTTATGTTAATGGTACTTCGTGCATATTTGTAATCCTTGAATACAAAGCCTTCAATCCAGATATAATCACGTCCGAATAAGTTGAAAACGTCTGTAAGTTCATTTTTTCTTGCTGCTATTGAATATTCAATGCCTGCATTGTCGTAATGCTGTACTTCTTCTTCTTTCCAGCCAGTATCACTGAGCCACTGTGCTCTTACCTGCGGATTAACAGTTGAACCGTTAAAAATATCCTTGTGTTTGATTATTACTTTACCTATATCAGAAGTTTTTTCGGGCCTGAAAACTATCATAGCATCTTCTGTTCCTGATACTTTAGGTGTTATATCATCCTCAATGTAAGTTCCAGGACGTATAAGAACAGTTGTACCCGGAGTTGCCTCATTAGCAGCTTTCTTGATTGACCTGTAAGGACTTCCAGAAGAACCGTTTCCGGTAGAGTCGTTTCCGTTTTCAGCAACGTAAATAAATCTTTCGTTTGTTTCGACTGCTTTCACTTCAGGAATATTAACTATCCCCACATCATTAATTACACCCATATTGAAAAAGAGTGCAGGCACAGCGACAAGGCTTAACAATCTTCGCCATAATATTGAATTTTTCATTATAATAGCTATTCCTTTCTGTTTTGATGAGTTCAGATTTACAGATTCTTTAGTTATCAGACAACCTCACTGATTTTTTAATATACATTGTACAGACTTAATATTAAAATTTCATGCGATTTTGCTTAATATTAATAATACACTATTATTTACATAAAATATATAATTTTCATGACAAAAATAGTAAAATAATGATATTTTTTAACATAATGATTTAATATTGACAAACATGAGCTCAAGGACAAGTCTTCGTTTCTTGCTTTAGCTTGTTGAATCACTTTTGTGCATTTTGACAAATCTGTTGTTGAAATATTCGTTAATTATATTAACATAAGTTTCATCATGTTTATCTGGTATCCACCAATCCATAACAGTTCTTTATTGGTGTTCGCTCCTATCACCATTCTATTCTTATTACTTTTTATCTGATTTTCCGAACATCTGAACTGGACTAATGCTCTTACACTCTATTGTCTCAATCTTAACTTACCCACTCATATATTCTACCACATATCTTAATATATTTCAAGTCATTCACTGTTTTTTGTAAATCTTTAATCAAATGCCTGAATCCCCGAAAAAAATCTTATAAGACGATTTCTATTTTTACCTTTGTCAATTCACTTTGAAAACCTCATTGAGCGTGCTGAATACGCAAACTTTTTCAAAAAAAAGAAAGCCTGTATACCGCTATTTTACGGTATACAGGGATTTTTGTAACCTTTAAGATTACGCATTTTCGATTGGTGGAGGCGATGCGTGACTCTTTGATTCTGCGTACTTTTAATATTTGCAAATTCGGGTATGGCTATTTTTAGGGGATTTTTAAACTTTGACTTCATTCATCAATGATTTTTATGAGCTTTATTCCGCCCGAATCCCCGAATTATTTTACAGAAGAGAGTATACTCATTTAGTGTTGGTGGAGAGGTATATTGTATTTTCATCTGAATTTTCGAATTATTTATGAGAGAAAGAGATAGTTACTGTTACGCTTAGAACATACTTTTCAGAAACAATACCAATACCATCACCATTTGTTTTCTATTATAGTCAATCTACTTTACAAACGAACACAAAAGTGATATAATAAAAATATG
>CAMWVV010000226.1 GCA_947177755.1 uncultured Ruminococcus sp.
GCAGTCAGTTTTATGCTGAATCTTCAGTCGCTGCTTAACTTCATGATTTTTTTTTAATGTGTCAAGTATTATTGACAAAATCATTTCTTGCACCCTTTTGAAAGCAAGAAAAATGCAATTTCTTTCGGGAGTGCATTTTCCGCATTGTATCATTGCTGATACGATTATGTCAAGGTGAATCGAAACAGATGACATTGATTTTACCCTATTTTTGAATTTTTTCAACTGAACTTCATAAAATCATTTATTCAATTTTTATGTCATATTATTCTGAAATATTTTCTTCAAGGTCGCCTTCGCTGAAGCTGTTGTCGAAATTTTCAGAGTGCCTAAGAGCAATCTTTTGCAGATTATAAATTCTTTGCTGAACGGTTTCAGCTATAATTTTTGCTCTGTTTTCATCGATAAAATTACTATAATTTCCAGATATAAAAATTTCGATAATTTCATCTTCGATTCCGTCAAGCTTTGAAAAATCAAAAACGCTGAAGTCTGAAACCAGTCTTAACTGCTTGCCATGTGTTTTCTTGAACGGCTTGCACTTTATATCCGCATATGGTATAAATTTTTCCTGAGTGTCGTACCACAGAGAAGTTCCGCTGTCAAAAATCGGAGCTGCACCAATCCATTCAAGAGTGTCCACATTCCTGAGCAGTCCGAAATTATTGAAATGCCTGTCTTCGTTTGCAATGATATGGTCCACCACAATCATCGCATCAATTGAAGAAACAATATCTTTTAATCCGATTTCCTTGCAGATATTCACATAATGCATATACTCGTTTTCGTGATTTTCTTTCGGACGAATCTGTAAAATTCTGTACGCACTGACAA
This sequence comes from uncultured Ruminococcus sp., assembly GCA_947177755.1. Classification (GTDB taxonomy): domain Bacteria; phylum Bacillota; class Clostridia; order Oscillospirales; family Ruminococcaceae; genus Ruminococcus. Next base: position 835 of record CAMWVV010000226.1, read on the forward strand.
GCTCCGTATCCTTTGTGACGAAATTTTCGCACACGCTATATGGTTCGTTTTCATTCCATACAATGCCATAAGGAACATGATTTATGCCCAGTCTGTCCATGATTTTTGAGGCTATGACTTCATTGAAAGGCTGTTGTCTGAACGGTGCTGACCCCGATTTTATAAGGCAACGTTTTCCGTTCATTATCTTCCAACGCTTTTTAAGGTTTCCGTCGGACGTATTGTCAGGTGAAACAAAGTCAAAACTCAAAACTTTTTTGCCTGTTCCAAAAAGCACGTCACCAATATCGTCAGAAAAATCGTTATCAAAAAAGTTTACCTTTTCCCATGTCAAATCACTTTTCACGGGTTTTATCCAGTAGTGGTCAGACAAGCTGAGTCCGAAACATTTTGTCAGAAGTTCACCCGTTTCATATATTCCAAGAGTGTTCAATGCCTCAGAAATTCCCATACGGCTTGCAGGAATCGAGCGATCTCTCCACCAATGATTCAAAGCTGCACGGTCAATAATTTCCTTATGTCGCAACGAATGACGAACTCCGATGGGAAGATGTTCCCTGTGCAGTACGTCATTGACCGCTGTTATAACTCCAAGCACATAATCTATCTCAATTTTCGCAACAGCAATATTTTTGTGCATAAGAATATATTCCACAACATTCACCTCGTTGAAATTAAACAGTTTCTGTGTTACTTACTGTTTCTGAATTTTTTCAATCACGCACGAATGACCCTTTTTGTCATCATAGTTAATTCCGACAAGAAGAATTTCACCAGTATACTCAGAAATCTTTGCAGAATATTTCCTGTTCTTAATCTGCTCTATTGCCTCACCAGCCGAATGACCTTTTTTCAGTTCGACAATCATTGCCGGAAGTTCAACATTTTTTCTCGGAGTGAAAACTATGTCCGCAAAACCCTCACCAGTCGGAAGCTCACGGTGTACTATATAGTCCTTTCTTGCCGAATAATATGCAATCGTCACAACACAAGCAAGCGAATTTTCATCATTATACTGCAAAACTGAAGTATTTTCATTATGACATTCCGAAATCATTTCCGCAACCTTTTCAGCATTGCAGTTCAATGTATATCTGAGCAATCTGTCGGAATTTCTTATTGATTTTATAAGATTTTCCCAACGCCGTCCTCAATGGAATTTATAAATTCCTGCTGAACTTCATTGTTTGGTATCCATACTTCACCCAGTCCGCCGACTGACTGACTGTATGTCAGATAGCCAAGATGTACAAGAAGCGTCAGGACATCATCCGCACTGCTGACAGACACCATATCATTCTGAAATTTGAGTGTATTTATGCCGATTTTTTCACCTGCAATCATGGCAGAGACTTTTTCCTTAAGTACGTCAATATCCATTACAATATATTTTTTCAGTGCCTCATACGTTTCAGTCGAAGTCCAGTAGTTGCTGAAACTTTTCCTCAAAATCGATTCCACAACGGACTTCGGGTTATAAACCGAAACTCCGGATAAATTATACCCATCATACCAACGTTTGGTTTCCTCATAAGACATATCATATTTTTTACAGAGTTCTTTTACTTCCGATTCTGTAAATCCGGTAAATTCTTCAAACGGACTTGTGTCAGTCATTGAAATTTCTGTAAACATATTCAGTGCGGAGTGTTCGCCATATTTCTTGATGGGTAAAATTCCGGTCATGTATGCCAGTGCAACATAACTCTTGTCTTTCAGCAAATTTCTCAGAAAATCAAGATATTCAGTCTGCGAATCACTGTCATATTTCTTTTTGCGAAAAACACAGTCCCATTCGTCTATTACAAAAATAAACGGTATTGAAGTTTGTACAAACACACTGTTAATCATTTTAACAAGTGATGTACGCCGTGGCATTTCCACATCAGAATACTCTTTAGAAATTTCATATACAATATCTTCTTCAATAAATTTTATCATTTCCGAGATGCCATTTGCTTCACTTGCATAATCCACCATATTTATGTGAATAACATTGTATTTATTAAGATGTTTTTCAAATGATTCAGATTTGGCTATCTTGTACTTGCTGAACAACTCTTTTGAGTCGCACCCTCTGCTGTAATAAGCCACAAGCATATTTGCAGCCATTGACTTTCCGAAACGTCTTGGTCGGCTTACGCAGATATATTTCTGTTCACCGAATAACGCTTTGTTTGTATATTTTATAAGTTCTGTCTTGTCTACATAGATTTCTGAATAATTTACAGCATTATAAAAT
>CAMWVV010000227.1 GCA_947177755.1 uncultured Ruminococcus sp.
TAATCAAACTCTTCAACCACATCTATAATTGTTCTTTCGTAATCACTGGCAGTTTTCATTGTTCACCCACCCTTCAAAAATACTGCCTGTAGTTATATTATCATATTTTTTCAAGATTATTGTTATTATTATGGCTATATTATCCTAATATTTTATTAACCAGTAAAATTATATATTTTTATTGTCCGCTGAAATATTCCTGCATAAGAGATTTTTTGAGTGTTTCAGCCTTTTCAAGCACCTTTTTCACTGCTAATTTTGATTTTTCGGTCTGTTCTATAAAGTCAGAAAATTGGTTTTGTAAGGTTATTGGAGGAACTAAAATTGGAAACTTTTTAATAATATTTCCATTAAGATTTGGTTGATTTCCTCCTTTTGCTAAAGTTCTCAGTTTATCGTACGATAAAATCAAATATTTCCATAGATATATTTGATTAAGTTTATCACAAGGAAGAATACACGCACACGCTTGATTAGTAGATGCTTCAACGCCAAGTAAAGCTGTCATTCCTCTAGTTTTGCCTTGACCATACATTGCAATTAAAATTGTACCTTTTGGAACTAATTTTGCAGATGATTCATTTAATCCCTTTTCTGTAATACTCTCTTCCGCTTCATGAATAACATTATTATGTAATTCAGTAGTTTTAATCCATGGTATTGAGCCATTTTCCCAATAATCATTATTTTTTCTATCAGGTGTTCCGCCACTTGTTACACTTGTAAATGTATCAATTGATTGATATGGATATAAATTAGAATCATGAATACCTCCAAACATCTCCACAAATCTTGATTTAACAAGCAAATCCAACTTTTCGGTTATTTGATTGCAGAGGTCGATAGTGTGGGTTACTTTGTTGAGAGTTGTGGCTATTTTATGTTGTGTTTCAATTGGAGGAAGTATTATTTTTTCTTTCTGATAGTCTTTGAAATATATATGCGGAATTGTTGTTCCAGTAAAATATTTTGCAAGATTCATGTAAGTCACCGCATAATAAAGATATTCTGCAATTACCGATTCATTGGGAATTAAATACTGCATTGTTCCGATAACTGATGTTTTTTCGGGTAACAACATTGTCCGTCCGACTCCTGCCCCGTCTTTTACAACAGCAACATATGGTTTACTCTGTTGATAAAAATCTATATTTTTTATATATCCGCCTGCTCCGTAAATTTCGTATAATCTGTTATTGTTTTTTATGTCTTTTTGAGCAATACTGGAATTTCCTTTTGAACAGACTTCATCAAGTGTAACAATATTCCATTTACTCATTAAAATCTCCTTTTAATATGTCGTTTATTTCAAGTAGCCTGTAAGCATTTTTATAAAATATTTTTTCTTTGTCCTCACGGGAGAGTGGCAGACGGTTTATCATATTGATTTCGTTTGCAGGGTCGTCCCACGGGCAGTCACTGCCGAAAAGTATCTTATCAGTTCCGTGGGTCTTTATGATTCTTAAAAGCTGGTTTTCGTCTATATCAAAACTTGCGATTACACTAACGTCAAGATAAAGATTTTCAAAACGTCCTGCAAGATATTTTTCCACATCGTCCCATACATATATACCGCCGAGATGTGCAACTGCAAAATCAAGCTGTGGGAATTTTTCGACAGCCCTTGCCATACGTTTTGGTGTACATCTTATATTTTCAGTTCCGAAAGGGTCCCAGCCTCCGTGAAATACAGCTATAAGACCCTGTTCGGCGATTTTTTCGTATATCGGGAACATTCTTTCTTCGTCGGGACAGAAGTTCTGATATTCGGAATGAAATTTCACACCATAAAGTCCGAGGGATTTTATGCGTTCAATTTCGTTCAGTGCGTCGTCTGAATCGGGGTGGACTGTTCCGCAGGAATAAATGCCGTTTCCTGTTATATCAGAAGCCCAGTTGTTTATTGAAATCTGCTGTGACGGTTTTGTTGCGACGGGAAGAATCAAAAACTCATCAATGCCGTTTTCTTTCATTATTTTACGCAGACCGTTTACAGTTCCGTCGGTTGCGGGAATTTTTCCGCTTGTATCGGCAAGAGAGGATAAAGCACGTTCAGCAAGGGAATCTGTAAATGCGTGTGTGTGAAAATCAAAGTACTTCATAAAAAATCACTCCATTACGTGTTCCATAGCATGATAGAAAATAGTTTTTACATGGTCGTCGCATAGTGAATAAAAGATAGTTTTACCGTCTCTGCGTGTGCTTACAAGCCTTGCCTGTTTAAGTACACGTAACTGATGTGATATTGCAGACTGTGTCATATTGAGCAGATTTGCAATATCACAGACACACATTTCACCCTGACAAAGTACAAAAATAATGCGTATTCTTGTGGAATCACCGAAAACTTTCAGCAGTTCAGCAGCTTCATACAAAGCTTCTTCGTCGGGCATGATTTTTGAAATTTTTTCTTCAATATCTTTATTTACTCCGTGAGTACAGTGAATCTGTTCCTCCATTTTTTCCTCCTTATACACTGAGATATAATACAACCGTTATGACAGCAAGAAATATACTTGCCGTGAATCCTATAATACAGGTTGTAAATGCAAAACGGTCGTATACAAATTTAAAGCGTCTGTTAAGCCACACATTATATTTTCTGTCTTTTCTGTAAAATTTTATGCCGAAAAATTTTTCTTCGGGAAAAATACAGGGATATTCCACGCCGTCAACTATGTAATAAGCTTTACTGAATTTATTTTTATCTGATTTGTCGGTTTTTGAAAATTCCGCACTGCATTTTTCAGAAAACAGCAGACATATGAAAAAATATACAAACAGCAGTGCGGTAACTGCCAGAACAATGCCTATAAGTATCAGCGAACACATTATGATTATGTCTGTGCTTACACGAAAAATAATACACAGTACTGCTATAACTAAAATAATAATTATAAATTCCATATGTCCGCCCCCTTTTTTATATTATATCATATAAAATCGGTTTCGTCAAACATAGTTTCAGTAAAAAACTTTATATCTG
>CAMWVV010000228.1 GCA_947177755.1 uncultured Ruminococcus sp.
CCTGTATAATCTGTCCCTTGTGCGACCGTAAGTTTGATGAATTTAATTTTAAAATAATGATGATTATGATGTTTGCTTTATGTCTGACAACGGCAACGGAACAGCTTCTTACATATAAGTTCAAAAACGTTACTCTGACTCAGGTAGTGACAAGCCTTATATTTACAGTGTTTTTTATAGGAGGCAGTTTGGTAATTGCTGTATACTTCGGAAATGTCATGAAAGAATTGAATATTTCCGACCCTGACAATTTCGACGAGAAAATGAATATTTTTCTTGACGAATTAGCGGATAAACTTAAAAATATTATGGATGTGTTTGTAATATTCGTGCCGTTTCTGATAGTCGGAATTTTTGTACTTGAATATTTTCTGACTAAAAAAATTCTGAGCAGGAGGGAAAACTGATGGGCGGACTTATCTATAAGGATTTTCTCACTAATAAAAAGAGTATTTTTATTAGTCTCGGAACGGTTCTTTATTGTGGAATAGCACTCTTTATGCCCAGTTTACTTGAACATGAAGAAGATATAGAAGATATGGGAATGTTCATGCAGTTGTACACAATGCTTTTGTTTGTGGTGATATTTTTTATAACAGGAGCATTTCAAGGAAATATGCTCAAAAACGACGAAAGCAAACGGTGGGCATACTTTATAACGTCAACTCCCATGCTAAAAAAACACATTGAGGCTAAATACTGGTTTATATTAATTATTTCTATAGCAACAGTATTTATAACGTCAATATTTGATGCACTTAATTGTATAATAACAGGTTCAGCAACATTGCAGATGATAATAGTTTTTGCATTCTGCATTCAGATAATAATGCGTTCCATAGAGATACCGTTTCTTGTAAGATTCGGCTCTTATATGGGAGGATATTATAAAGCCGGAGTATTTTTACTTGTGGTGCTTGTTGTGGGAATATATTTACTTTTCGGGGATTTATCGCATTTCGGCTCTATGGATACTTTCTATGAATGGATTTTAAATTCACTTTCCGGTGAAAACTTGACTTTTATGATTATCGTGGCTGTACTTCCTTTTATGGCATTCGGAATGTACTATCTTTCATACAGAATTTCATGTAAACTGTATCTGAAAGGAGCTGAAAACTTTGAAAAATAAAAAAGCTGTAGATATATTAAGAATTATAATATTTACGTTTTCAGCATATTTTCTTTCCTGTCTTTTTCTGAAAATAAATTCGGACGCTTTTTTCAGGAACACTTTATTTGTCATGTTCACGCCGACAATGGCACATATTATCACAAGGATTGTCACCCGTGAAAAAACAACCGTAAAAGAACTCCTGCTCCCTGCCAACCTGAGAGGAAATATAAAATATTATGTTACAGCGGTTGTTGTTCCGTATATAATGTTTATAGTTTCTATTATAGTCATGATAATATTCTGGGTTGAGGATTATAACATAAAAGAGTGTTTCATAAGCACAGATACCAAAGAATTTATTATTTCAAATCTTATTACTATAGGAAGTTCATTTGTTGTGTTCTATGTATGTTTCGGTGAAGAATTTGGCTGGAGAGCATATCTGACACCTAAACTTGAAAGTCTCATGCCTGAACCTCTTGCACTTATAGTCAGCGGTATCATATGGGCAATGTGGCACGGCGTTTTAATAAAGGATTACGGGCTGAATTTCGGCGCAGGATATAAATTTTTCCCATATGCAGGGTATATAGCCATGTGTATAATGTGTATCTTTACAGGTTCGTTTCTTACATGGATAACAAAAAAAACGAAGTCAATCTATCCTGCATCTATAGCACATACAGTGATTGATATGATAAATATCCATACATATCTTATTCCGCAAAAGTATTTATTGAAACTTGACGGAAAAGGTCAGGAAAATTTCAATGCAAGCTGTATGCTTTTATCAGGGATGGCAATAATCGGAGCGGTATTTTTCGTAATGCTGTGTATGGAAAACAGAAAGAAAAAAATTCAGGTCGGGCAGAAATAATATATAAAAAACGTTCTCTTTTCGGGGACGTTTTTTTACAGGATTTTCAGAAAAAAGTGTTGACATTTCATTCAATAGGGTATATAATTACTATGCTGAAAATTATGGACCGTTTTCCATATGAAAAGACGGATACACGGTTTTTTGTTCATATACCGTGTATATGGAGCTTAAAATGGACACTACTGAAATTTTTCTTAACAGACTTTCTCCGTCGGAGGAAATTTTTTCCGAAATAAGCAATAAACTTGACTTTCAAATCAGTGACACGGTTTCACTGGAAAGTTTTCTGACGAATTTAAAAACAAAAACAAATTACAGTATTTATGTTTCCGACGAGAAAACGGAAAACAGTACCGTTGAATCGGTTATATCGGTTTTTAAACGTGTTGCAGAGTCGGATTCTTCTGTGAATGTGGAAATCATCGTTGACGAATTTGTGAACATCATCGACGAAAATGACAGAATCACGGACAGAAGCAAGCCGAGAAGTCTTGTTCACCGTGACGGCGAACTTCACCCGACTGTACACGTCTGGCTTATCAGACGCAGGGATATGGGTATATATGTACTTATGCAGAAACGTTCGGCAACAAAAGACATTTACCCTGATATGTGGGATGTTTCCTCGGCAGGTCATGTAAGGCAAGGGCAGGAATATGGCACAACAGCCATAAAAGAAACCCGTGAGGAATTGGGTCTCGAAATCACAAGGGAACAGCTTGAGTTTCTGGGATTCCGTAAAAACAGTCACATTGAAGAAAATATCAGCGACAACGAAATTACGGCTGTGTTTATGTGCCGTGAAGATATTGACGAAAGTATGATTAACCCGAATCCGTCGGAAGTTTCGGAAGTCGGCTGGGCGGAAATCGACGAACTTCTTACCATAATGAATGATGATGATTTTCCGTGCTGTATTTTGTCGGAAGAACTTGAAATGATTAAAAAAGCGGTATTTTAAAAGAAAAGGACTGATATTATATC
>CAMWVV010000229.1 GCA_947177755.1 uncultured Ruminococcus sp.
GTTCTTTACTGTACTTATATTCTATCATGACTTTAATGTTTTTCACACTTCAAAAATCAGATATTTTCCAGTAAAAAACCGACATATCAATTTGCGTTTTGCTTTTGTTTCGTGTTCTTTACTGTGATTATATTCTACCATTATTTTCACGCTTTTTACACTTCAAAAACCAGATATTTTCCCGTAAAAAACCGACATTTTTCAGATGTACGCAAAAAAAAAAGCACTTCCGATGTGTTATTACATCGGAAATGCTTTCATTCACTTTATAAAAAACAGGGAAAATTCCGCTCCCTTGTCTTTTTGTCCGTAAGCCTTTATTTCGCCTTTGTGCCTTTTCATTATGCGGTTTACAAGTGCAAGACCAACACCGCTTCCCTCAAATTCTTCTTCTGAATGAAGTCTCTGAAAAACCTGAAACAATTTATTTGCATACGCCATATCAAAACCTGAGCCATTGTCTTTTATTTTTATAACATTGTGCGTCTGCGTAATCCAGCCGGACACCTCAATGACAGCAGTTTCTCTTTTAGACGTATATTTTATAGCGTTTGCAAGCAAATTTTTTATTATAATCCGAATCAGTACAGGGTCACCTTTCACTTTCGGAAGTTCACCGCAGTGGAATTGAATATTTCTGTCTGTTTCAAGCCTGCTGAGTTCACTGAAAGTTTCTTCTATGATTTCCTTTATATCAACCATTGTCATTTTCGGGTTGATATTACACATTTTTGAAAAATCGAACAGTCTTTCAATCATGGTTCTTGTCTGCGTTGACTTTGAAACAATCATATCCATAATATTTGAAACGTCGTCATTCTGAATTTCACCGAGTTCCTGCCTGAGCATTTCTATAAGCATATTTATAATATTGAAAGGTGCTTTGAGGTCGTGAGACACTGCCGAACAGAAAAGACTTAATTCATTGTTTGCGTCAGCAAGTTCTTTTTGCTGCATTGAAATTTGCAGATGCGTTCTTACTCTTGCAAGATACTCCTCTTTTACAAAAGGCTTTTTTACATAATCACAACCGCCGAGTGAAAATCCCTGCTGAATGGTTTCGGGACTCATTTCGGCAGTAAGAAAAATTATCGGAATATCTTTGGTGCGAGGTTTATTCTTGAACATTTCACAGAGTTCAAGTCCACTGATGTCGTTCATCTGAATATCAAGCATAATAAGGTCGGGGATTTTTCTTTCAAGAAATTTCAATGCAGCTTTTCCGCTTGTGGCAGCAAATACACGGTATCCCTCAGAACGCAGAATAGTTCCCGAATATGCTATATGGTCGGGCATATCGTCAACAACAAGTATTTCTGCATAATTTGTCATAATTTTATTATCTCCTTAATTTATTTCAAGCTTTGCCTTGAACCTTGACGGAGTTTCTCCCGTTATCTCCTTGAACACTTTTGTAAAATAATCAACAGAGGAATAACCGAGAATGTCACTTATTTCATATGCCTTGTAATTTCCTGTGCGGAGAAGATTGACTGCATAGGATATTTTTATTCTTGAATATACTTCATGAAACGTAAGACCGAAATGTTTCTTGAAAATTTTTCCGAAATAGTCCTTGCTGTAGCCGTGTGCTTCTGCAATATCGTCGGCAGTAAAAACCTCACCATAATGTTGTGAGAAATAAACGGCAGTCTGATATATGAAAGTACTTGACTCTACACATATTCCAATCTGACTGAATACATCAGAAACCGCCTGCTCAATTTTGACAGTACTTTCTTTTTCTTCCAGATAAGCTTTAAGACGTTCAAGAACCTCCGCAAGCTTCTTTTCCTTAACGGGCTTGAGCAGATAGTCAAACGCACCGAGAATCAGCCCTTGACGTGCATATTCAAATTCGTCATATGAACTTGCAAAAATAACAGGTATTGTGCTGTTCTGTTCTGAAAGTTTGCGGAGCATTTCAATTCCGTCTACAAACGGCATACGAATATCTGTAAAAATCAGGTCAAAAGACTCTTTTTGCAGAATTTCAAGGGCATCTTTTCCGTTTGCCGCCTGTTTTTTAATTTGGAATCCGCATTCAGTCCATGTTTTCATTTTTGAATAGATAAAGCGAAGTGTTGAATCATCTTCAACTAAAAGTACATTATACATTAAATCCCTCCATATTTTCCGAAATCCAAAGAAAATCGTAATTCATAACGGCTGTTTCAAGGTGTTCAAATACGGAACTTTCCATATTTTCCATAAAAATCTGATGATTTTCCGTAAATAAATCAACTGCTGAAATATCAAATTCCATACACAGCGAAAAAAATTCATTCCATATTTCCGGAAACTGCTTTTTCAGGGTAATCTCCTGATTTTCGTCAACTTCTTTTATACATGACTTTATTTCAGCAAGCGTTTTGTCCCATATTTCTTCAAAAGTATCAAAACTATCGGAATATTCCTTTTTTAATTCCGAACTCAGACGGCATGAAATACTGTAAAGTTTCTTACAGAAAAGATTTCCTGAAATTCCTATGATATTATGCAGTATTTCTCTTGCGGAAACATAATTTTCGGAAATAACGTCCCTGCGGAGATTTTCACAGTCACTGCCGTGTGCGGATATGAATTGTGTAATAAGACGCTGTACTGCCTTATCATCATGGAATACTTCTGAAAGTGCATCATAGTCAAAATATCTGTCGGACTGTTTATTTTCAGACACGGGATTAATATTTATATAAGTCTGAAGAAGTTCCTGAAGTTCTTCCATCTGTAAGGGTTTTGAAAGATAGCCGTCAATACCACTTTCTGCAAATTTACTTTCAACTTCAGAAATACTGTCGGCAGTAAGTGCTATTATCGGAACCGACTTATTTGTTTTTCTGATAAGGCGTGAAGCTTCATAGCCGTTCATTTCGGGCATATGTATATCCATAAAAATCATGAAAAAATCCTGATTTTCCGCCATCTCAACCGCTTCTGCACCG
>CAMWVV010000230.1 GCA_947177755.1 uncultured Ruminococcus sp.
CTCATATTTTTATTATATCACTTTTGTGTTCGTTTGTAAAGTAGATTGACTATAGCACCGCTTTATAATTGCCTTTCAGATTTTATATATTATTTACTGTTTAATATTTGTTTTTTATTTCGTCATAGAAAATCTGTGCAGCCTCTTCCGATGTAGAACGTTCATACAAAACGAGATTGCATGATTTTGCGAATATATCAATAAGATTGTCATTTTCAATAAAAGGATTCATTTTTTCCATTGAATCATTGCTTTCCATTTTCAGTGAAGCTTCATACTGAATGCCTTCCAGTAAGTTTTCTGATTCAAGGTACTCCCTTGCGGACGAACTCAGCGGAATACCTTTCTCTATACCTTGAAAACCTGCCATATCCTCGCTGTTTAACAGAAAATCAAGAAGCATTGCCGATTCTTCGGGGTGGCTTGTGTTCTTGCTTATTGCATACATTGTTGCGGGCTTTGCATACCAGCTTTTTCCGCAGTTTTCGGAAGTATGGGCAGTGTAGTCTGCCACCGTCATCTTGTATCCGTTTTCAATTGCGGAATTGCAGTAATTTGATGCGTCGCTTACCCATGCCATCACACCAGCATAAGTTCCGCTGGCTATATTAAGACGGTCAAAATATTCAACCTGAGGAATGACTTTTTCGTCTACCAGCTTTACATAGAAATCAAGCATTATTTTCAGGTCGTCCTGATTGAAATCAAGTCTGCCGTCACTGTTGAGAAAATTTTTTCCTGTTGTCTGTTCAGCATATGAGATGGTATAAATCCATATGGACTTTAAAGGTCCGGCAAGAGGGTATACGCCGTCTTTTTTCATTACTTTTGCTGCATTGAATAAATCGTCCCATGTACGTGGAATATCAAGTCCGTAACTGCTGTAAACGGTTTTATTTATATAGACTGTTTCGGTATTCATTGCAATGGGAACGGCATTAAGTTTACCGTTTATATAGCCGTAGTCAAGAATATCTTCGGAGAAACATCCGAGATTTACAATATCGGAGAGAGTGGAAATGTCATAATAACCCGTACCGTCGGGGGAGTATTCAGAAAGCCAGCCGAAATTAATCTGCATAACATCTGCTTCTGTATCTGAGTTCATTTGAACACGGCTTCTTGACTCGTATCCCGACCATTCCGAATAACTGCATTTTACTTTTATGTCGGGGTGGAGTTCCTCGAATCTTTCCACTGCTTTAATGGTATATTCGTTACGGGTATCATTGCCCCACCATGAAAGAGTTATTTCGTTTTGGTTGTGATGTTTGTTTACAGTTACTTTGTTTCCGCAGGAAGCTGAAGATAAAAGTGTACAGGCGCACATGACTGACAGGATTTTATTTTTTTTCATCGTAATTTTCCTCCGAACTAAAGAAAGTGTACGTATCTTTTCCTTTTTGCTTGGACTTGTACAGTGCTTTGTCGGAAGCCGTATAGAGTTCGCTGAAAGTAGTTCCGTGCTTGCTGAACAGGGAAACGCCTATACTTGCGGACACTTTATATTTTCCGTCTTTTCCTGTGTAATTGTTACGGAAAGCCGTGCAGAGTTCTTCACATTTCGATGAAACAAAATCTTCATAAGAGGTATTGTTATCGGGAACTGTATTGATAAGTACACAAAATTCGTCACCGCCTATACGTCCCAGAAAATCTTCAGAAGAAAACAATGCACGCATTATTGCACCTACTTTTGCAAGAACTTCATCTCCATAAGCATGACCGAGTGTATCATTGATACCTTTAAAGTTGTCAAGGTCAATCAATATCAGTGCATGGGGTTCGATTGATAAGGAATTTTTCAGTCTGTTGTCGGTAAATTCCTGAAACGAGATTTTATTTAAAATTCCTGTGAGCTGGTCAATATGTGCTTTTGTGTCGAGCTGTGAAACAACATTGCGGACAGGTTCGGTAACTCTGAAAGAAAGCTGTATACTTAAAAGTAAAGAGAGCAGGGCGGCGATAAATGCAGCCATGTATATATAGTACCTCATTTCATTTTTTTCACTGAGGATAATTTTTGTCGGTATTGAACATATGACAAACCATTCTTCTTCACATGAATTTATAGTAATAAGGTATCTGTTATCCATCAACGTTGCGGAATTTTGTCCGTCAATACGATTCATAATATCATCGGGCAGCGTTTTGCCGACTTCATCTCCCACGGAAGAATAAATAATATCAAAGTTATGGTTTACAAGCCTTATACTCATATCACTGAGAGTTTCGGGATTGTCAAAAACGCTTTCAAGTTCAGTTGTATAGAATGAGATAACAAGGACGGCGTTTTCATGTATTTTCTTTACATAGTAGATACGTTTGAAGTCATCATTGTAACCTGCCGACCAGCCGTCGTTGGTTCTTTTCCGTGTAATAATTGAGTTTAGGTCTGAAAAAAGATTTTCTCCGAACAGATTGACAGTACCATTTGAAATTTTTCCCACAGTATGATTATTGCGGTAAACTATACCATAATCAACAAAGTTTTCCATAATGCACAGGCTGTACAACTTGTCAGAAATAATTTTTTCAGTGTTCAGTGCTTCATATTCGTCATTGTTTTCGTCGGTTGCGTCATATGTATAGGCTTCTTCGCTGGCGAAAGCAAGAGTGGCGATAGTTTCCATACGGGAAAGGTAACTGTCCATATTGAGCCTCATCTGGACATTCAGCGACGAAGCCATTGAATTAACCTTATTTTTAAGTACACTGTCCGTTTTTCTTACTGCAATAAAAGAAACAAAAAAAACTGCTGCAATTACAATGAGAGTATAGCCGATAATCATGGATATTTTCAGACTTTTAATGTTTGTTACACTTGATATGTTTCTTTCTTTGTATATAGTTTCTCACTCC
>CAMWVV010000231.1 GCA_947177755.1 uncultured Ruminococcus sp.
ATATATGCTGCATGAAAATAATTATGGCGAGGTTCTGAAATATTTCAGAAAATTTTGTTCTTTTATAATAGATATCAGAACGCTCACGAAAATGATGTATAATTTTTTAAAATTTTGTCTCCCTTTCTGAAAAAATCATTTTCAGAAACTTAAAATTCCATCAGAAAATTAGCTTTTTGCAAGTGAATTTGAAAAAAGGAGACATTTTTATAAAAAAATAAAGAACTCCGTACAGAATGAGACTGTACGGAGCAATTAATTAAATGTTTATCATAACAATAAAATCCCCGATATTTACTACAAGCTCGCTGTTCGGAGTAGGTGATGGCGGATAGATATTTGAGAGCTTTTGTGCTATTGCAGACTGTATACGGCTTATGCCATAATTGATGTTGTCGGCTTCGATTGTCAGTTCGTCAAAGTCAACAGCATTGAGAATGAAACTATTTTGAGCAGGAGTGACTATGACAGGATATGACTGATGCTTTGGCATAGCTGGCATATTGAATAAGTTCTCCATGAGCTTCATTTCTTCATGTTTCTGACTGTCGAGAACGTGAGTATAAGTATCAAGCGTAAACGCAACAGAGTAATGTCCTAAAAGCGTTGAAAGAGTTTTGGCATCCATACCCTGTTCCATAGCTCTTGTTGCGAAAGTGTGGCGGAGTGCATGAAAAGTGTAGTGACCAAGACCAGATGCTTCAAGTATTTCATCATAATAATCTTTGAAAGTACGTGGTTCAATGTAACCGCCTGTCTGATTGGTAACGATAAAACCCGAATCGTTGTATAGTTCTCCTGCGGTACGAGCATCGGAAAACTGAACGTTTCTCCACTGCTGTAAATCTTTCATTATCATCTGCATCAGCGGAATGGAACGTACAGAATTTTTAGTCTTCGGCTCTTGTATGACGATTTCGGTAGAATTGCCTACACCATTATAATCAACTTTAGGCAGACGGTTCAAAGTACGGCGGATATGCAGCATATTTTTTCTTACGTCTATATCCTCCCATCGTAATCCGAGAAGTTCACCCAGACGGATTCCTGTAGCAAGTGTAAGCCTGATGAAAACACCATATCTGAAATTATAACTTGTGAACATCAGGCGTTCCTGCTCTTCACGGGTAAGTATTTCAATTTGTGGTTTCTCGTTTCGAGGAAGGTTCACAGCATCACATGGATTGAAATTGATATGATGCTCCAATACTGCTTGTTTTAAAGCTTTATGCAGACAGCGGTGCAGATTCGCAATTGTTTTCGGTGATAAGCCTTCTTCGGTGAGTTTGTAATTATAGAACTCCTGCAATAGCTTTGCGGTAAGGTCTTTGAGTTTGAGCGTGGGAAATGCAGGAGCAAGATGATTATTTATGTATCCAGAATAACTTGTATAAGTCGATTGTTTCAGACTGTTTCTCATATACGTTTCGAGCCATATTTTGAGCCAATCAATCAGTTTTGTTGAAGTAGGGTCAACCATTTTGCTGATGTGAATATGATACTCTACTTCATGCAGAAGTTTTACAGCTTCCGCTTTTGTATTTGCATAGTAGGAAATTCGCTTGGATTTTCCAGTTTCAAAGTCAGTGCCAGCCGTAACACGGACTTCAAATCTCCCGTCTTTGCGTTCTCTTATGCTTCCCTCATTATGTCCTCTTCTTGTTTTTCCCATAGAAATACCTCCTGATAAATGTTTTTATATAATAGTTTTTATTGTGTTAAATCTGATGATTTTGCATTCTGTAGTACGATGAACGGGAGATGTTAAGAATTTTGATTGCCTGAGATACTGTTAGTTCTTTAGCTTCCACTTTTGCACAAATGCTGTCCCAGTTTTCAGGTCTGGCAATTGCAGGTCGACCAAATTTAATATTTTTCTTTTTGGCAGCATCAATACCTTCTCTCTGACGTGTGCGGATTTTATTTCTTTCGTTTTCAGAGATACTGCCCAACACTTCAATGAGAATAGCGTTAATCATATCCATAATCCACATCTGCTTTGATGGAAAATCAGTCAGCGTTGTGGAATATCAAGTATTTTGACATGAATACCTTTTTCTTTGAAATATTCAAGCTCATGTTTAATGTCGGATTTGTTTCTGCTGAGACGGTCAAGTTCTTTTATAACAAGCGTATCGCCGTTTCTGAGAATTTGTTTTTTGAGATACTGGTAACCCTCACGCTCAGTATCCTTACCCGAACATTTATCAATAATAATATTATTCTTGTTTACACCGAAAGAGATAAGAGCTTCAATCTGCCTGTCTTCATTCTGCTCACGACTTGAAACTCTTGCATAACCATAAATTCTGTTATCCATAAAATATCCCCATTCTGTCTCAAAAAGTCCCTGCACTTCTGGAATGTTCCAAAAGTCGGAAAAAGACTTTTTGGCACAAATTTTTGATAAAAAATGGACCGTCCCAAAAAGTATACTTTCTGAGACGGTTTTGTAAATTTAGTGATACGCTAAGAAATCAGAAAAATTTTTTGATAGACTTGACAGCATCTGTAAGCAAGTCATAATCCATAAGCATATCCTCAATTTCATCAGCAGTATAACCATAGTCAAGCAAAAGCATAATGTCGTATTTGTCAATGCCATAATAGTTGCAAATATTAAACAGGAGCTGTTCGTGGCTTGTATATAATTCTTCATCCTCGTAATTGTCATCATCATAAGCCAATCCATACCAAGGAACATATTTATAGTCAGTTTCTTCAAACTCCGAACGGCTTAGTAATCCATTGCTGTCAATTCTACAGCAATTCCGCTATAGACAAAGCAACAAAGATATGATATAATGGGTAGTAGA
>CAMWVV010000232.1 GCA_947177755.1 uncultured Ruminococcus sp.
ATATAGAACAGCGTATTTTTTTGTAACAAATATCAAAAAGCAATGTGCTGTCTTGTATAATTATGACAAAAATTATCTTTGCAATGTTTACTGTAAAACAAATTCAGTAGTGATAAAGGGAAAAATACAATAAACTGAAAGGGATTAAAGAAGTTATTGATTTTCTTTAAGTCTGTTGTCAGTCACGCTCTTTTTTTGTAAAGTCTTGACAAATTTATTGAAGTATATTATAATTATAATATACACAATAATTGTAAAAAAGAAAGGGGACGATATTTATGAAATATAAATTTTCTTCGGTTACTCCTGAAATTCAGAAGCTTGCCGATAAGTCACTTGAGGGTTACAAGATTAATCCCGAACTCTATATGCAGTATGATGTAAAACGTGGTCTGCGTGACCTTGACGGAAATGGTGTTGTCGCTGGTCTCACCAATATAAGTACAATAAAAGTACTTGATACGGGTGACGGTATGCCTAATCACGGCGACGGCAAACTTTATTACAGGGGAATTGATGTTGAAGATATCGTTTCCGGTTTTATAAAAGAAAAACGTTTCGGCTTTGAAGAAACTGTTTATCTTCTTCTTTTCGGAAGTATGCCGTCCGAGCATGAACTTGCGGAATTTAAGAATATTCTTTCTGATTTCCGCTCTCTTCCTACCACTTTCACGAGAGATGTTATAATGAAAGCTCCCAGCGACAATATGATGAATACTCTTGCCAAAAGCGTCCTTGCCCTCTATTCTTATGACGATGACGCTAATAATATTTCCGTTCCGAATGTTATGAGGCAGTGTATTGAACTTATTACGCTTTTCCCTGTGCTTGCGGTTTACGGTTACAATGCCTACAAATACTACAACTGCGGAGGAAGTCTTTTTTTCCACGACCCTGACCCGAATCTCTCAATTGCCGAAAATCTTCTTTATATGCTCCGTCCCGACAAGAAGTATACCGAACTGGAAGCGAGAATTTTAGACCTTGCTCTTGTTCTCCATGCCGAACACGGCGGAGGTAACAACTCAACTTTTACAGTACACGTTGTATCTTCTTCAGGTACTGATACTTACTCCGCAATCGCTGCGGCTCTCGGCTCGCTTAAAGGTCCTAAACACGGCGGTGCTAATATAAAGGTTGCCATGATGTTCGACGACATGAAGGAAAATATCAGAAACTGGACAGATGAGGACGAAGTAAAGGATTACCTAAAAAAACTGCTCCACAAAGAAGCTTTTGACCATGCAGGTCTCATATATGGTATGGGACACGCTGTATATTCGCAGTCTGACCCACGTGCAAAAGTTTTCAAGGGATTTGTGGAAAAGCTTTCAGCCGAAAAGGGCAAAGAAAAGGAATTTGCTCTTTATTCACTTGTTGAAAAACTCGCTCCTGAAGTTATCGCAGGTGAAAGACGTATTTTCAAGGGCGTTTGTGCAAACGTTGACTTCTACAGCGGTTTCGTTTACAGAATGCTTGGTATTCCTGATGAACTTTTTACACCGCTTTTTGCAGTGTCAAGAATTGCCGGCTGGTCTGCTCACCGTATTGAAGAACTCATCAACTCAAATAAAATTATCCGTCCTGCTTACAAGGCTATTTCCCCGATGCACGAATACACAGACATGGAAAACCGTATGGACTGATATTTAAAATATTTTGTCATTATGAAAGGAATGATATAAAATGAACAATTCAACTCAGCTTTTTAATTTCAATGGTCTTACCTGTGTGAGATTGCAGGCAGGCGGTTATGAAGCTCTTGTTGCTTATGAAGTCGGCTCTAATGTTATCCGTCTCAGAGACAACAGGAAAAATATGGAGTTTTTCCGCTTTAATCCCGACAATACCGCTGACGACATAAAACAGTCCGCAGAAGTATGGGGACTTCCCACACTCTATCTGCCTAACCGTTTCGCTGACGGTGTTCTGAAAACCTCAGACGCTGTTTATCATCTGCCCGTAAACGAAAAAGCACCCTACAACAACCACATTCACGGTTTTCTTCACAAGAGAGAACACGAGATAGTTGAACATAATGCGGATTCTAACTGTGCATGGCTTGTTACACGTTATGTTTACGACGAAAGAGACGAATTTTTCCAGTATCTTCCGGTAAAGTTCACCGCTGAATATACTTTCACTCTCTCCGAACACGGTCTTGAACAGAATATCAAGTTTATCAATAATTCTGATGTCATTCTTCCTATGTCGCTCGCTTCACACACAACTATAAACGCTCCGTTTGTTGACGGTGCTAAGGAAAGCGATATCCGTCTTACTGTTCCGATTGGCAAGAAATGTGAACTCAATGAACGCTGTCTGCCTACCGAAGTTCTCCGCTCGCCCGAAGAATATGACCTTGAATACAGGAACGGCACAAAATGTCCTGTTTTGCAGGTTGTTGACAATGATATGTATTTCGGTGAACATACAAAACTCAACGGTCAGGATTTCCACGGCGTTATTGCCGAAGATATAGCAAGCGGTAAAAAACTCTGCTATGAAGTTTCCGACGAATACAAATTCTGGATTATCTGGAATGACAGGGGATTCAATCATTATTTCTGTCCCGAACCTATGACGGCTATGATTGACGCTCCGAATCTTTCGCTTCCTGCCGATATGACGGGTTATGTCGAAATAAAGCCGAATAACGTCTTTAAAACTCATCAGAGATTTTTCAGCCTTTAAATGATAATCAAATAATTTGATTGTACTACATAATTTTTTGTCAAATTGCACAAAAAAATGCTGAAAAATAATACACAGGAATTTTTCACTAATCTATTGTAATAAAATGA
>CAMWVV010000233.1 GCA_947177755.1 uncultured Ruminococcus sp.
TTCTGAACGTTAGTACCTGTACCCATTTTTGCAGTCGAACCCAACAGTACACGGATTTCACCCGCACGGACTTTTTCAAACAGTTCACTTTTTTGCTTTTCATTTTTTGCATCGTGAATGTATGCGATTTCACTTTCGGGAATGCCTTTAGCAATCAGTTTTGCCTTTATATCGTCATATACATTAAAATCGCACTCCTCCTCAAGCGATTCTCTTTCAGAAGATGATTTGCTGTCGTCTTTTTCTTCTGCACTGTCAGACTTTTCAGTATCAGCAGAATTTTTGTGCGGTACTCCCAAATCGCAAAAAATAATCTGTGTAAGTTTGTCCTCCGCAGTTTCAGCGTGAATACGGGCAACATTTTCAACGCACTGATTCAGCTTTGTATCTGGATTATCCTCGAATGACGGGTCAATAAGTCGTGGGTCAAGACCGAGTTTTCGTCCATCCGATGTGATTTTGAGCATATTATCAATTGTCAGGTCAACATTGCCTGAGTTTATAGCATCTGCTCTGTCGGAAAGTTCGGCAACAAGTTCTTTCTGAAATTCTGTAGCCTCAACATTTACAACCTTATACTCACACTCTGGAACGTCGAGTTTCAGAGTATCAGACGTGCGAATATCCGCAATCTGTTTGAACATTGACATAAGTTCCGGCATACCGCTGTAATGTGCGATTCTTGTACGTTCCTTGAATTTTGTGACAGTTAAAAAAGGACAATTCCGAAGTGACCTTATACCGACAAATAAAAAAGAGTATCATATCCTGCATAAACTACAGGATAATGATGCTCTTTTCTTTTCAATAGCCGTGTCATCTGATAATACAATGACTTTATATGCATTTATAATATTTTCTTAAATATATCTTAAGTAATAACATCAAAATATTTTGATTTTTTAAAATTTCTGCCCCATATTTCCATAGCATTAAGAATAGGTCGCAGAGATTCGCCCAGTTCCGTAAGAGCATATTCCACTCTTGGCGGCACTTCCGGATATACAGTACGGGAAATAATACCATCTAATTCCAACTGACGCAGATTATCAGTCAGCACTTTCTGACTGACACCCTCCAGTGATTTTCTTAGTTCGTTGAACCTCCACGGACGAATAAGCAGATTTCTTATAATTAAAAGTTTCCATTTGTTGCCGATTATTTGTACTGTTGTTGCAACATCGCACTCCGGCAGTTCTTCACGTTTCAGCATAGTAACCTCCAATAATTTCAAATACAATGTTACATTCATTATAGCATATAACATTCCGGAAGTCAATGTACAAAAAAATTTTCAGAAAAATTTCCCGATATTCTGCAAAGGTTACTTTAAGGTAACTATGTTACAAAAAAGTGCCTACTTTACAAACTGAAATAACCGTGTTATCATAGAATCACGGGGATAACCTGAATAAAACGAAAGGAGAATACTTACAATGAGTGAAACACTGAAGAACGTTGTTGGTTTCAGCGGAAGTGCCTGTGGTACTACTGACCCTGCTGAAACACCTGCATCTGCTTGCGGTTCTGCCTGTGGAACTGCTGACCCTGCTGAAACACCTGCATCTGCCTGTGGCTCTGCTTGCGGAGCTGCTGACCCTGACAAGAAGTAATCGCTTTAAGTCATCAAAACCGGTGGTCGGCAGAATACTGTCGGCTGCCTTATTTTAAATTATCTATCGGAGGAAACCGCTATGAAACCTTATTTTGCATTTCAGTGGCATATTACGGATACCTGTGACCAACGCTGTAAACACTGTTATATTTTCGCTGAGAATAACTGCAAACAACTTACGGAAATGCCGTACGATAAAATGGAGCAGGTCATTGAAAATATTCTTGAAATGTGCGAAAAACTCGACAGAACACCATATATTTACATTACAGGCGGTGACCCGATTTTACATAAGGATTTCTGGAAACTTGCCGGAAAACTCAGAAACAATAATATCCGCTGGGCGATACTGGGAAATCCTTTTCATCTGAATGACAAAGTCTGTCGGAAACTTTACGATTATGGTTGTGTGAAATATCAGCTTTCCCTTGACGGTATGAAAAATATACACGATATGTTCCGCAAATCAGGTTCATTTGATACAACTCTTGAAAAAATAGATTGTATCAGAAAATCGGGTATGTACTGTGCAGTTATGTCAACCGTATCAAGTGCAAATATCGCTGATTTTCCGCAACTTATTGACCTTTGTACAGAAAAGGAAGTGGATGTTTTCGCTTTCGGAAGATACTGTCCCACAAGCGGGCAGAAATCAGAAGAATACCACATACCACCGGACGAATACAGAAATTTCCTTGATATGTGCTACCATAAGTTTCAGGAGCATAAAAAGAACGGCTGTAAGACTACATTTCAGTTCAAAGACCATTTATGGACGTTGTATCTTTATGAAAACGGACTGTTTAGAATACCCGACAATCATAATTCCGATATGATTTACGACGGTTGTCATTGCGGTATCGGACATATGACAATTTTGCCCACAGGTGATGTTTATGCCTGTCGTAGAATGGAAAGCAAAATCGGTAATGTATATGAAACATTGCTCTATGATTTGTTTATGGGTAAAAATCTTGATACTTACAGACACTGGAATAAATTTGAAAAATGCAGTAAATGCGAATTGCGTGGATATTGCAGAGGCTGTCCGGCTGTAGCGTTTGGCTATACCGGAAATATGTACGCTCCCGACCCACAGTGTTGGAAAGAATACAATAATATTACAGGTGAAAAGTTATGAAATTAATAGATTTAATA
>CAMWVV010000234.1 GCA_947177755.1 uncultured Ruminococcus sp.
GCGGCAATACCTCGCAGGTAAGCTCTCTGTTTACTTGTAAGCATCTCATTCACCATTCCTTTTTTTAAGATAATCACAGAGTTTTTCAAGAGCCTTTGCCCTGTGACTGATTTTATTTTTTTCTTCCGACATCATTTCCGCAAGTGTCCTTTCGCCGTACAGAAAAACAGGGTCATAACCAAAACCATTCGTTCCCCTTGCCTCTGTGCTGATTTTTCCGTAACACCTGCCCGTCATGAACTGCGGTTCTTCGTCTTCCGTCACCAAAGCAATACAGCACTCAAAATAAGCTGTTCTGTCATTTTCGGGAACGTCTTTCATTTCGTCAAGGAGTTTTTCACACTCCTGACCTTTCGGGGCATAGCGTGCGGAATAAACGGACGGTCTGCCGTAGAGTGCGTCAACACAAAGACCGCTGTCGTCGGCGATAACAGGCACACCTACTATATCATAGACGGCTTTCGATTTAATAAGTGCATTTTCTTCAAAAGTCATACCGTTTTCTTCGGGTTCAACGTCTGCCCCTGCTTCTTTCTGTGAAATAACATCTATTCCGAGCGGTGAGAGAATCTCCCTCACCTCACGGAGCTTATTTGCGTTATTTGTAGCCATGACAATTTTTTCAATCATCGTCCTTGTCCTTTCTGCCGAAAAGTCTGCTGAAGAAACCACGTTTTTTAGTTTTCGGTTCTTCTGTTTCTTCTATGATATTTTCTTCTTCATCATCTTCATCTTCTTCGTCAGATTCATCGTACTCTTCATCATCGTCGTCGTCTTCATCTTCTTCATCAGGTTCATAATATTCGTCAAACGTTTCAACAGCAGTTTCTTCTTCTGTTTCTTCCTGTTCTTCTTCTGTTTCTGTAGTTTCTTCTTCGGCAATTGCAAACTTACTGAAGAATCTCTGTTTTCTGTTTTCCTTTTCTTCTTCCAGTGCTTTCAGTTCTTCAAACTTTTCTTCTGTTTCCTCGTCCTCTTCAACGACTTCTGTTTCTTCGGATTCTTCTGTTTCATTGTCACCTTCAGCAACTTCCGTTTCTTCTTCCTCAGTTATTTCGGAATCTTCTGTTTCGGTTTCCTTGCTGCCGAAAATTTTACTGAAAAGTCCCTGCTTTTTAGGTTCGTCGACTTCTTCTGTTTCTGCTACATCATCTTCAACATCTTCAGTTTCTTCGTCAATTTCATTCTCCTCAGTTTCTTCTGCCTTTTCTTCTTCCTGTTCAATATCCGTATCACTGAAAAGTGCGGCAACAAAAGAACGGCTGTCAAACGACTGTAAGTCGTCTATTTTTTCGCCCACGCCTATAAGCTTTACAGGTATACCGAGTTCATTTTTAATTGATATAACAATGCCGCCTTTTGCCGTACCGTCAAGCTTTGTGAGGACAATTCCTGTAATATTGGCAGTTTCGCCGAATAGTTTAGCCTGATTGACAGCATTCTGACCTGTTGTCGCATCAAGGACAAGCAGGGTTTCACGTGAACTGTCAGGAGCTTTTTTGTCGATAATACGGTTGATTTTTGCAAGTTCCTCCATGAGATTCTTTTTATTGTGAAGACGACCTGCGGTGTCAATTATAACAATGTCACAACCCCTTGCCTTTGCCGCATCAAGAGCGTCATAGACAACTGCCCCCGGGTCTGACCCCTCTGCGTGCTTCACAATGTCAACGCCTGCCCGTTCTGTCCACACTTCAAGCTGGTCTATGGCAGCCGCACGGAAAGTATCTGCCGCCGCCACAAGAACCTTTTTCTTTTCTTTCCTGAACTGGTGGCACATCTTTCCGATAGTCGTAGTCTTTCCTGCACCGTTTACACCTATTACCATTATTACCGACGGCGAAACAGACAGGTCAAGACCCGTATCGTCGCCCATTATTTCGCCTATTATTTCCTGAATAAGTTCCATAATCATTTTCGGGTCAGTGATGCCTCTTTCCTTGATTTTCTTACGCAGACGGTCACATATTTCCTCGGACGTTTCAACACCTATATCACTCATAATCATAGCTTCTTCAAGCTCTTCAAAAAGTTCGTCGTCTATGACTGTGAAAGAGTTTAAAATTTTCTGTAATCTTCCCAGAAAAAAGTCCTTGGTTTTTCTGAGACCTTCTGCAATTTTCTGAATAATTCCCATTGTATTCCTCCGGTACTTATTTTTTATATATTTACTGTATGTCGGCTATATCTTCCTGAAAGTCCACCTGTTCCATTTTCAGAAGTTTTGAAATTCCGTCTTCCTGCATTGTAACACCGTAAAGCACATTAGCTTCCTCCATAGCACTCCGACGGTGAGTAACAAGCACAAACTGCGTTGTATCGGTAAAATTCTTAAGATACTGTGCATATTTCCGCACATTCACTTCGTCAAGGGCAGCGTCTATTTCGTCAAGAATACAGAACGGTGCAGGACGCAGTTTCAGAATAGCAAAATAAATTGCTATAGCCACGAATGACTGTTCACCACCCGAAAGTGAAATAAGATTCTTTATAACCTTTCCTGGCGGAGCAACAATTATTTCTATGCCCGACTCAAGAACGTTTTCAGGGTCTGTGAGTACAAGTTCTGCTTTACCTCCTCCGAAAAGTTCGGTAAAAATACTCTTGAAATTTGAATTTATTATTTCAAAACTCTCCGCAAAAATCTTGCACATTTCTTCCGTAAGACCTGATATTATTTTTTCAAGTTCGGCTTTCGATTTACGTATATCCGCAATCTGTCCAGACATGAAACGGTATCTTTCAGAAACCTCTTTGTATT
>CAMWVV010000235.1 GCA_947177755.1 uncultured Ruminococcus sp.
TGGGCTTGTCACGGCTCTTGAAAAGCCCTTTGAAAATTCCCATAGAAATCAACTCTCTTTCATTGTAATTTATGTTATTATTTTAATGATGAACTATTTAAATTACACAAATTTATTATGCGGAATTTGTGCAATAATACAAACTTCTTTTTTATTTCGTCTTTTTGTCTCTTTAAAATCACTTGTATATGAAAACGCACTGCTATGCGTTTAATAATTTAGAAAAGGATGATAGAAAATGAAAAGACTAACCGCACTTTGCCTGTCTCTTGTATTTCTGCTGTCCGCAGTTTCCTGCGAATCAAAAAATCAAAGCAGTACATTGAACGATTCCGCTGAAAACGTGAATATCGAAGAAAATTCAACGATAAAGCTTACAAATCACATGACGGATAAAGAATTACAGAATACCAGAGCTGGTGAGCTTACAGTTTTTGACCATGAACAGATAAAAATTCCTGAAGAAGGTATTTATTTTGAAATATGGTCTTCTGAAGATGCAAAAGAATACTGGTCACACTTTATTGAAAATCATCCTGACGATGATTATTTTACAAAGAAAGAAATACAGGAGATTATCGATTCAATAGATGAAAATTATGACGATACGATACATTCTGCTTTCGTTGATGGACATATGTTATGTTCGTCTCTGCCATCTTCCAATTATGACGGCGGAGAAATTACATATTTTCAATCAGATTACATTTATAGAACAGATGACAGCGGAGATCATATTTTAGACAAAAACGGTAACGAAATTACTCAGGAAGAAGCTGACAAATTAGTTTATGAGGTTAAATTGGATAATTTTGATGAGGTTAAGGAGAAAATCCATAAAAATATAGAAGATATGGTAAATTTCGGAACCATAAAGCAAAGCGAAGTAGAGAATGAATATGAGCGGACTATTCGTGCATGGGAAGCAATTATAAATAAAAGTTATGTCGAACTTGAATATGGCACAACAGAAAAATATTTGTATGCAGACTGCGTGTGGGAGATAGACCATGATGCAACCGCTGAAATAGCGGAGTTTGTAAGTGAAATATCCATTTACGACGAGGAACTTGACACTAATTTTATAGTACATGTTACTCTGCCGCCTGATTATAATTCTGAAAAGACATATCCTGCATACGTACTTACCGACGGAGTATGGCGTTTTGGAAATCATCCTGAACTTAGAAAGGAAATGGAAAACGGAAAAGCAGGTGATGTACTGCTTGTAAGTATCGGCTATGATTATTCTATAAACGGTATGGACGATGAGAACAGAGTTAAATATTTCAGTAAGAAAAACAAAGAATTTCTTGACTTTATAACAGACAATCTTATGCCGTATCTTGGCGAACAGTATAATATAGATTTCGGCAAATCTACTCTTTATGGTCATTCGCTGGGAGGCACTTTTGCTCACTATGCGGTTTTTAATTCCGATAGATATGAGAATCAGCCTTTTGGCAATTACATTATTGGAAGTCCTGTATTCTGGTCGCCGGGATTTCTGCCGTACAGCAATGCTTCTGAATACAAAACAGAATATGGTTATTTTGATAGAAATGATACTCTTGAAAAACGTATATTTATCTGCGCCGGAGAAGATGAAGACCCTGTTTATGAAGAATATTATGGCGACAATGATTCTACTTTGGAGGGTGTGGAGAATCTTATGAAAAGGCTTTCAGATTATGGATTTACAAATTTCGAGTGTAAGATATACCCCCATTCCGGACATTATCAGTTCATTCCTGAAATGCTGAAAGAAGTTCTGGCAAAGTTTTATCCGGTTAATACAGAATGATTTTATAGTGTGAATCTGCCATATTTGTAATATATACATTAAAGAATCAACAGGTCACGATTGTCATAAACGCTTGCCCCAGTATCACCGATACCGCAACGGATAGCCCTGTCTAAAGCCATAATCAAAGCAACAGCACCGTCGATTTTTTCGGTAGACTTTTCCTTGTCGGGCTTGATGTTTCCGGCAGGGTCACGCTTGATGAAGATGTTGTCCATCATCCAACGCAGTACAGGGCGACCGTTGTGGGCAAGTTTACCCTCAAGAGTAAGTTTCATAAGTTCTTTTGTGGGCGGTGACATATCTCTGAAACCCTGTCCGAACTGTACCACTTTGAGACCCATATCATCAAGGTTCTGCGACATCTGGACAGCTCCTCAGCGGTCAAAAGCGACTTCACGGATATTGAATTTCTGAGAAAGTTCATAAATAAATTCTTCGATAAAGCCGTAGTGTACAACATTTCCCTCAGTAGTCATCAGATAGCCTTGTTTTTTCCATATGTCGTATGGAACGTGGTCACGGCGTACACGTAAGTCAAGTGTTTCTTCCGGAAGCCAGAAGTACGGCAGAATATAATAAAAATCGTCGTCACAAGTCGGCGGAAAAACAAGCACCAATGCCGTAATATCAGTAGTTGATGCAAGGTCAAGACCGCCGTAACAGACACGTCCGGCGAGCATATCCTCGTTGAATGGGATTTTGCATTTGTCCCATTTTTCCATAGGCATCCAACGCACCGATTGTTTAACCCACTGATTCAGTCGGAGTTGTCGGAAAGCATTTTCTTCTGCCGGATTCTGACGTGCTGAGTCGCAAGCTGCTTGAACTTTATCAATTCCGACCGTAATTCCAAGTGAAGGATTTGCTTTTTTCCAGACTTCCGGAGAAGTCCAGTCCTCTCCCTCGTCCGCACCGTAAATTACAGGGTAGAAAGTCGGGTCATGTTTTC
>CAMWVV010000236.1 GCA_947177755.1 uncultured Ruminococcus sp.
ATAATGAAGAACCTTATGGATTTCTGTATTGGTACGGTTGTGTTTATCCTGATAGGCTTCGGACTTTTACTTGGTGAAGATGTCTGCGGAATTATCGGCAAACCAGGATTTGATATTTTCACATCATATGATAATTTTGATTTTTCCAACTTTGTCTTTAACCTTGTTTTCTGTGCAACGACAGCAACAATCGTTTCGGGAGCAATGGCAGAAAGAACTAAATTCCTTTCATACTGTGTATATTCAGGAATTATAAGTGCTTTGGTTTATCCGATAGAAGCTCACTGGATTTGGAACAGCGACGGCTGGCTTTATCAGCTTGGTTTCCATGATATTTCAGGTTCATGTGCAATTCACATGGTAGGCGGTATCTCGGCACTTGTTGGTGCAAGTATTCTCGGTCCTCGTATAGGAAAATTCACCAAAACATCAGACGGCAAAATAAAAGTAAACGCTATCCCCGGTCATAACCTTACAATAGGAGCATTGGGTGTATTTATACTCTGGTTCGGCTGGTACGGTTTCAATCCTGCCGCATCACAGTCAGTTGAGATGCTCGGTTCAATCTTCCTTACAACAACAATCGCTCCTGCAATCGCAACAGTTACCTGTATGGTATTCACATGGCTCAAATACGGCAAACCTGATGTTTCAATGTGCCTTAACGCTTCACTTGCTGGACTTGTCGGAATAACAGCAGGCTGTGACGTGCTTGATGCTTTCGGTGCTATATGTGTGGGAATTGTATCAGGTTTCCTTGTATGTTTCGGTGTGTGGTTCCTTGACTATGTTCTTCATGTTGACGACCCTGTAGGTGCTGTAGCAGTACATATGATGAACGGTCTCTGGGGTACTATAGCAGTCGGACTTTTTGCAACAGACAAAGCTCCTGGTTTTGCAATCGCACAGGACGGCGGTGCAAGCGGTATCTGCAACACAGGTCTTTTCTACGGCGGTGGCTTTGAACTTCTCGGAAAACAGTTACTCGGTATTCTTGCTGTAGCTACATGGACAGCAGTTACAATGCTTATCGTATTCAATGTTATCAAGCACACAATTGGTCTGCGTGCAACTGAACAGGAAGAAATACTTGGTCTTGACGTTACAGAACACGGTCTCGTTTCTTCATATGCGGACTTTGCTCCGTCCATGAATGATGTATCTGTACACGGATATACCAAAGACGATGCAAAGAGTGTCAAGAATGTTGCAGTGCCTGTAAACGAGGCTGTCGAGATAAAGAACTATTCTTTACCTTCTACTGACGGAACACCGAAAATGACAAAAGTCGTTGCAATATTCAAACAGCAGAAACTTCAGGATTTCATTCAGGCTATGGAAGATATTCAGATAACAGGTATAACGGTTACAAACGTACTCGGATGTGGTATGCAGAAAGGTCAGAAACAGAAATATTATCGTGGTACAAAGATTGAAATGAATCTGCTTCCGAAAATAAAAGCCGAAATAGCAATATGTGCCGTTCCTGCCGAAAAGGTAATAAACACGGCTATAAGAGCTTTGTATACAGGCAATTTCGGCGACGGAAAAATATTTATCTATGACATTGAAAACGTTGTGAAAGTCCGTACAGGTGAGCAGGGTTACGACGCTTTACAGGATACGGAAGAAGAAAACAAGGCTTTTGCAGGTGTTCATGAAAATAACTGAAACAGGAGATTAATATGTCAGCAAAGTATATATTTGTAACAGGCGGAGTGGTTTCGGGACTCGGAAAGGGAATAACGGCGGCATCGCTCGGCAGACTGCTCAAACAGCGTGGGTATAAGGTTACTATACAGAAATTTGACCCATATATAAATGTTGACCCCGGAACGATGTCGCCGTATCAGCACGGTGAAGTTTTCGTGACGGACGACGGTGCGGAGGCGGATTTGGACTTGGGTCACTATGAAAGATTCGTTGACGAAAATCTTTCCGTAAACTCAAACGTTACGACAGGTAAAATTTACTGGAACGTAATAAGCAAGGAACGCCGTGGAGACTATCTCGGCGGAACTGTTCAGGTGATTCCGCACATAACAAACGAAATAAAAGACAAGGTTTACAGTGCGGGAAAAGATGCCAATGCCGATATTGTAATTACCGAAATCGGCGGAACGGTCGGTGATATTGAATCAACGCCGTTCCTTGAGGCTATAAGACAGGTCGGTACGGAGCAGGGCAGAAACAACGTTGCATATATTCATGTAACGCTTGTGCCGTATATAGCAGGGTCTGAAGAACTCAAGTCCAAACCCACACAGCACTCAACAAAGGAACTGCTTTCAATAGGCATACAGCCCGATATAATAGTACTTAGAAGTGAAAGACGTGTACCCGAAGATATGCGTGACAAAATCGCACTTTTCTGCAATATAAGAAAAGACGACGTTATTCAGAATCTTACCGCACCGTCGCTTTATGAAGTACCGCTGTGGCTGGAGGAAGAAGGACTTGCAAAGTCGGTGTGTCACCATCTCGGAATCAAGGACAGAAAACCCGACCTTACCGAATGGACTGAAATGGTTAAGCGTGCCGAAAACGCACACAAAAAGGTTACAATAGCACTTGTCGGAAAATATGTGATGCTGCATGATGCTTACTTGTCGGTTGCGGAGGCACTCAGACACGGCGGTATAGTTAATGATGCATCAGTTGAAATAAAGTGGGTGAACTCGGAGGAAGTGACCCGTGAGAACGCCCACGAAATTTTCAAGGACTGCGGTGGAATTATAGTTCCCGGAGGATTCGGT
>CAMWVV010000237.1 GCA_947177755.1 uncultured Ruminococcus sp.
AGCCCGAAAGCAGTTGAAAAACTACTTTCGGGCATTACTTCTATATGAGTATCGCTCTTACAGGTGTGCTTTATTTATTATCTAAATATATTACTGGTATTTTGGTTCACAGGTGAGATTTACACCCAGCCTTTTGAAAATTCTTTCGTCAACTGCCGAAAGAATAACCGTTGAATGTACCTCGCAGCCACGCAGTTTGGAAATCTGTTCCATAGCTTTTTTAGCATTTTCGTCGGTATTTGCACAGATTGAAAGTGCTATTAATGTTTCGTCGGTATGTATACGTGGATTGTTATTGCCTAAATGCTTTACCTTTAAATTCTGAATAGGTTCAATAACATGAGGTGACATCATAAGTACATCGTCCGGAATACCTCCGAAATGTTTCAATGCGTTAAGCAGAAGTGCCGACGCAGCACCGAGCATATCGGAAGTACGTCCTGTAAGTATAGTACCGTCAGGAAGTTCCATAGCCGCAGCAGGAGCATTAGTTTCCTGTTCCCTTGCAAGTGCAGCCGCTACAACTTTTCTGTCGTCAACAGTAACATTTGCCTGTTTAAGAAGCAGTTCAAGCTTGTACACCTCATCTTCAGAAATAAGTCCTTTGCGGTGGTCACACATTGCAACATAATATCTTCTTATAATTTCGTCCTTTGCCGCACGGCTTACAGCTTCGTCGTCAATAATACAGTTTCCTGCCATATTAACACCCATATCCGTAGGCGACTTATAGGGCGACTCGCCTAAAATATTCTCAAACATAGCATTGAGTACGGGGAAAATTTCAACATCACGGTTATAGTTTACAGTCGTTTTTCCGTAAGCCTCGAGATGAAACGGGTCAATCATATTCACATCGTTGAGGTCGGAAGTGGCTGCCTCATAGGCAATATTTACAGGATGACGGAGCGGAATATTCCATATCGGGAAAGTCTCGAATTTCGCATACCCTGCATTCAGACCTCTTTTGTGTTCATGGTAAATCTGTGAAAGACAAGTCGCCATTTTACCACTTCCAGGACCTGGAGCGGTAACCACAACAAGACGGCGTGATGTTTCTATGTAGTCATTTTTTCCGTAACCGTCGTCACTGATTATGCGTCTGAGATTTGACGGATAACCGTTTATATGATAATGGTGGTAAACCTTAACGCCGAGTGCTTCCAGTCTGCTCTGAAAAGCATCTACAGACGGCTTTTTTTCGTACTGGGTAAGAACCACACTGCTTACATAAAGACCGATTTTTGTAAAAACATTGAAAAGACGTATAACATCAACATCATATGTTATACCGAGGTCGCCTCTCACCTTGTTTTTCTCAATATCTCCAGCATTGATAACAATGACAATTTCAGCTTCGTCTTTAAGCTGTAAGAGCATCTGTAACTTACTGTCGGGCTTGAATCCCGGAAGAACTCTCGATGCATGATAGTCATCAAAAAGCTTACCGCCAAATTCAAGATAAAGCTTGTCGCCGAACTGTGCAATACGTTCTCTGATATGTTCGGACTGCATACTTAAATATTTTTCGTTGTCGAAACCAATTTTATTTATAGCCATAAAAAATACCTCCTGAATATTCAATATTTATTATATACCAAAGCCGTAAAAAAAGCAAGCAAAAAATCCCGCCCTGTTGAAGCAGGATTCTTTAAAATCAATGATAATATGAATCAATGCCGAAATATTCTTCAAGTGTAAGATAAGGGTCACCCATTTCAACTGCCTTGCTGTGAATTTTATAAGACAAATCTGTACCTACATAACGGATATGCCATGATTCGTACTTATAGCCCGTTATATCCTGTTTCGACTGCGGATAACGGAGAATAAAGCCATATTCATAACAATGTGCTTCCAGCCATATTGCCTCTGGTGTTCCTATGAAAGTATCGTCAATCTGATTGACATCAATAGCAAGTCCCGACTGATGCTCCGAATGTCCTGGGCGTGCGGAATAGGTATCGGCTTTTTCCTGTCCGTCCCGTGCAACATAGTCATTGTATATATAATCCTGTGTTTCGTATGAACGGAAACCCGAAGAAAGATAGATATTAAGACCGACAGCAGAAGCGTCATTCTGCAACTTATAGAACTGATTAAGACAGGTCTGGTCAAGGTCAGGGTAGAAATCCGCAGGAAGACTGTATGATTTATTCGCAATAAGAACATTGTCTATATACTTTATTCCGGGAATATCATAAACCATCGGTGCAGGACCGTAATTATAATCACTTTCAGTCGGAGCGTCGGCAGGAAGTACAGCTGTTGAAGCTGGAGTACCAGGAGTGGCAGTTGACGGTGTATAATCAATAACAGACGGCTCAGGTGTTTCGGGAACAGCTTTAGCAGGCGTTTCTGCTTCGGGAGTTTCAGGGGAAGGTGTTTCGGGGGGCTGCTCCACGGGAACGGTTTCAGCTATGATATTTCCTAGTTCGTCGGTTGCCGATGTAACTGTAGTTGTGGGAACTTCAGTAACAACATACCCTGATACTTTAGTCTGCAAATTTTCATCAGATACATCTTCTGTATCGTCATTCAAAGTACCTTGTTTTACAATAACGGAATCGTCAAGCGAACCGATGTCATCATTTCCGCACGCCGAAAGTGAACACAATGCAGTAAGCAAAAGTGCAAAAACAATCTTCTTATTCATAAAATCCTCCTGATTTCACTTTATATACTATAATATTGCTGAGGAATTAGTAGTTCATTTT
>CAMWVV010000238.1 GCA_947177755.1 uncultured Ruminococcus sp.
TTAAATCTGTTTACATGCTATTTGTTTTCCGGCCCGGCAAAATTATTTAAAAAAAAAAAAAAAAAAAGATTAAATTATACTTGCAAACAGTTCATTTATGTGATATAATGGGTTTGGAAAGGAGGATTTCAGTTATAATTAATTACAGAAAGGACGTTTAATATGAACGACACTGAAAAAGAACTCGAAAAACGTATCGATTATCTTGAAGAATGTATTCTTGAAGGTAAACCTGTCGGTGCAGCCAGACAGATGACAAAAACAGACTACATAACAGCAGGAATAATAACCGCTGTATTTTTCATTCTCGTTGTAGGGGGTGCTTTCCTATGAGCAGGAGTGCTTCCGAAAAGGAAATAGAAAATGAAGTATACTGCGGATATATCCCAGCAAACAAACAGGAACGCACTTATGGCTTTATTGACGCACTTCTGATACTTTCAGGATACTGTATAGCCACATGGAGCTATACACAAGGTGCGTATCTCACGGGACTGGTAGGTTTTAAACAACTTCTGATAACTGCATTTGCAGGTGCGTTTCTTATGCTTATGATTTATCAGCTTCCCGTAATACTGGCAACACGTTTTGGTATTGATATATGGGTATGGCTTAAAAGTACATTAGGCACTCGTGGCGTAAAGGTACTTGCCGTTACAATAATTCTGATTAATTTCCCGTGGTATGCAGTCTGCTGCGACCTCTTCGCCTCGTCAATGATAAATCTTGGTGAATTATTCGGCATACACGCTCCCCCGATAACTCACAAGCTTTTACAGCTTTTCTGCGTTCTTCTCGGCAGTTTCATGGCATGGCGTGGAGTACACGCAATAACAATTACAACACGTATCCTTGTACCTGCTCTTGTGGCGGTCGGCGGACTTGTAATGGTGATTGGTTTCCGCTCGGCTGACCCGTCCGAGATAATAAACTACAAACCCGCTCTTTCGGGAATGACAAAAAGTACCGCATACACACTTGCACTTGAAGCCAATTTTGCTTTTGTAATAACGCTTGTCGGCGGTATGGCAGGTATACCGAGACTTTGCAAAAGTGAACGTTCGGCATATTACGCAGGAGTTCTCGGACAGGGGCTGGCAGGTTCTTTTTTTGTGGTAGTAGGAGCGGTAATGGCAATTGCAATGCGTCTGAAAACAGGCGTTGAATCTACTGACCCTACGGAAATGCTTTCAACTCTCGCTTCCCCTGCCCTTGCACTTTTTTCACTCCTGCTCGTTGCCTTTGCCAATATAGGTACACAGTCAGTCGGTTCATATCTTTATGGTGTCATGCTTAAAACCACATTTCCTAAAGCAAAGTACAACGCACTTATCGGCATACTTGCACTTTATGTCTCATTACTTTGTATATGGGGAAAAATCGTCGAGTATTTCGGAACTTTTCTGACCATAAGTGCCTATATATACGCACCTTTTGCGGCTTTGCTGTTTGTCGACTTCTTCTGGGTACGCAGACAAAAGCTTGATTTCAGAAGTGCTTTCTCCAACGACAAAAACAACATCTACTTCTACACAAAAGGTTTTAATATAGTAAGCTTGGTATGCCTTGTCTGTGGCTGTATTATTTCACTCTCCGTATACAATCCCATAACGGCAGAAATATATGCACCTCTCCTCTTTAAGCTTACACCTACGGGTCTTGGCTTTCTCTCCACCGCTCTTTTATATTTCCTTGTTTCACTGCTTCCACCTGTAAGGAGATATATAAGTCCCGACACACGTTTTCACCCTGATACAAAACCTTTTGACCGTCGCCGTGAACCTCCGAGACAGAATATTTTCCTTACACCTTTTATGTGGCTTGCGTGCAAAATTCTCACAAGTTCGGGAAAACTCAAAATAAACAAAGGCGACAGCAAAGGCATCAAACCGCCATTTATCGTACTTGGTACACATCAGTCATTTACGGATTTCTATGTAACTCCGCTTGCATTATTTCCACACAGGGCAAATTATATTTCCGAACTTGAGGGATTTGAAAATTATGGTGAGTGGATTTACAGACAGGCAGGTTGTCTTGGAACAAGAAAATTTGTAAATGATATCTCCCTTATAAAAAATATAAAACGTGTTCTTGACCGTGGGGATATACTTGTGCTTTATCCGTCGGCACGTTATGAAAATGTCGGTACAAGTTCAGAATTACAGATGTCAGTTGCAAAAATGGTGAAAAAATTCGGTTATCCCGTCGTTACACTCAACATGAAAGGAAATTACTTACAGTCACCCATATGGAATCTTACCAAAAGAAAAGAAGCACGTCTGACCGCTGATATGACTTACGCTCTTACCGCCGACGAAATAAAGAATCTTTCCGTTGAGGAAATACACAGCCGTCTTTCAGAACTTCTTGAATTTGACGAATACCGTTATCAGCGTGAAAATAAAATTTCCATAACCTACCCGAAACGTGCGGAGGGACTTGAAAAGCCGTTATACCAGTGCAGAAACTGCAAAAAACAGTTTTCCATGAAAACAGAAAACGCTGAAATATTCTGTACCTCATGCGGAAAACACTGGAACATGGACGAGTTCGGCACTCTTGAAAGCAAAGGCGAAAAAATATATATTCCCGACTGGTACAAATGGGA
>CAMWVV010000239.1 GCA_947177755.1 uncultured Ruminococcus sp.
ATAACATACATTAATCAATTTGTCAATAGGAATTTAGATTTTTCTCTAAATACTTATAATTATTCAATCCGATAAATTAAGCAGTAGATGATACTCTTTTTTGTTTGTCAGTATAAGGTCACTTCGGATTTATCAATTGTTCACTCTCTGACAAACAATACACACAATATCAAGTTTATTGAAAACCAACAATGTCAATCATCAGAAAAGAAAAAGAACTGTTCTCCACAATTCAAGAACAGCTCTGTCTGTTATAGCAAAATCGTCTGTTTATTGCACTTTCTGATAGTTCGTAGAGTATTATAGTAGGTCGACTGCAAAAATGGGTACAGGTACTAACGTTCAGAAAAAGCTGATTGCCGTTCACGATTTGGATATACCGTGGAGACCTGCTGATTTGGAGCAACGTGCCGGACGTATTATCAGACAGGGCAACGAAAACAAAAATGTGTCAATTTATCGCTATGTTACGAAAGGCACGTTCGATGCTTACAGTTATCAGACCCTTGAAAATAAGCAGAAATTTATTTCACAGATTATGACTTCTAAAACTCCGGCAAGAAAAGGCGATTATTGATATAGAAGTATCTCAGCTTAAATTTTTAAGGTTGTGTGATATTTTTACACAGCCTTTCTTCTTGCGTAATATTTCCTGAAATCAGCGGTTGCCGTGGACGTTGCAACATTGAAACGGAAGTAAATATCGACCTGTTGAGTACGGTTTGCCCTGCCACCTTCGGGAGCGTGAACAACGATTTTTTCGATAAATTCGTGTAAGATTTCTGGTGTAAGTTCCGTTATCTTTTCGTACTTTTTCACGATTTCCACGAATTGCATCGTATCTGAATTTTTCTTCTTTGTACGTTCAACTAATGTTGATAATTCCGAAACAGTTTTCTTTAATTCGTCCTGTTCATCCTCATAGCGTTGTGACATCATTTCAAAGCGTGCATCGGAAATTTTTCCCGAAACATTATCTTCGTAAAGTTTTATGAAAAGTCTGTCAAGTTCTGCAATACGCTTTTCCGACTGTTTCAGCGATTTTTCAGCTTTTTTCAGTTCGTCCGCCTGTATCAGTGAGGCATTATCAGCCGCCATTTTCACAAATTCGTCCTCATGTTCTTTCACGAAAGTAAGCAGTTTGTTGAGTTCACCGAGGACAATTTCACTAAGAACAACCGTTCTGATGTAGTGTGCCGTACATTCGTCCGAATCGTGAGCATAAGTCGAACACATCATATGTTCCTGAGTCGGACTTACGTGCTTGCCACGTCCTAAATACAACGTATTTCCGCAGTCCGCACAATAGACCATTCCTGAAAACGGATTTATCGTTCCGCAATTCTGTCGTCTGCGTTTGTTTTTGCGGAGTTCCTGCACCAAGTCAAAATCGTGCTGAGAAATGATAGGCTCGTGCGTATTTTCAACAATCAGCCAGTTTTCTTTTGGATTGTCAAGCGATTTTTTATGCTTGTATGATTTGCGGTATGTCTTGAAATTGACAGTGTGACCAAGATATTCCATTCGTTCAAGTATGTGCGAAACTGTAGCCATTCCCCAGCGTTTTGTTTTGGCATTGTGATTTACAGGGTTCAGACCTTTGGAACGGAAATAGGCTGTCGGTGTCGGAATACCCTCGTCCGTCAGAATCCGTGCAATCTGCGTCGGACCGTTGCCCTCAATGCAGAGCCTGAAAATTTTTCTTACAACTTCCGCTGCCTCGTCGTCAATCACCCATACACTTTTATCCGTTTCGGATTTTTTGTAGCCATACGGAGCGTGCGTTGAAAGCGGTTTGCCAGCCAGTGCCTTTGCTTTGTTTACGGCTCTGATTTTTTTTGAAGTGTCACGGGCGTACCAGTCGTTGAAAATATTCTTGAATGCCACAAGTTCATTTTCATTTTTAAACGTATCAACACCGTCATTCACGGCGATATAGCGGACGTTATAATCGGGAAACGTTATCTCAATAAGTTCTCCCGTTTTGAGGTAATCCCTGCCCAGTCGTGACAGGTCTTTTGTGATGATAATTCCGATTTTTCCGTTTTCGACATCGGCTATCATTTCCTTGAAACCGTCACGTTCAAAAGTCGTGCCTGAAACGCCGTCATCAATGTAAAATTTTGTGTTGTGAAAACCGTTGTCCATTGCATATTTTTTCAAAATGATTTTCTGATTTGTAATGCTGTTACTTTCGCCCTGTAACATATCGTCCTGCGAAAGTCTGCAATAAAGTGCTGTAATCTTATCTGACATAATTTTTCCTCTCTTTCCGACAGATACAGCAAGTATGACAATTTAATTTTAGCGCATTTTCCTCAAAAATTCAATACGCATAAATATAAAATTTTCATGACCTGCTGTTTGTGATTTCGTCAGTATTCACCGAGGATTTTTTACTGTCATTGATTATCAGCCTTTGGATAATGTCATCAAGGCTTTCGTTCTGGTTGCTGTTAAAAAACGTGCGTACAAAGTGATATGTTACAATAAAACTTGACACAATCCAAACAATCAAAGTAAAATAAAAA